>NZ_JBHWDV010000009.1:0-180659 GCF_042734445.1 Streptomyces sp. NPDC059649 | reverse complement strand
ACGCGCGAACCCACCCCCCACCCCCCAACCCCCCCCCCACCCCCCAACCCACCCCCCGCCCCCTCCCCGAAGGGGGAGGGGGGAGGGGGCGGGGGAGAGCGCGGAGCGCCGCTCGTACGGCCCCCACGAACAGTCGCCCGCTCGTACGCTCCTGTGTCCCGTCGCCCGCGCGTACGGCCCCTGCGTCCGGCCCGCGCGTACGGCCCCTGCGTCCGGCCCGCGCGTACGGCTCCTCTGTCCCGCCCGTTCGTACGGCCCTGCCGTCCCGTCGTCCGCGCGTGCGGTCACTGCGTTCCATCGCACGCGCGTAAGGCCCCTACGTCTCGTCGCCCGCTCGTGCAGTCACTACGTCCCGTCGCCCGCTCGTGCGGTCACTGCGCTGCTCATGCAAGCCCGCAGCTCGGTACGGCGGAGCCTGCGTCCCGCCGCCGCTCGTACAGCCTTCGTGCTCGTACGTCCCCGTCACGGCACCCGCCCACAGCCCCAAAGCCCGCCCTCCGACCCGGCGTTGTCAGTGGCTCGTGCGAGCATGACGGTGCGTTGGGGAATGAACGGGATGACGCAGTGGAACGACCGCGGACGGAAATGACCACAGCGGGAGCAGCAGGGGCGGCGCACCGCAGGGCAGGACCGCAGCGGAACGAGCCGTGGGCAGGCCACGAGCACAGCGGGAGGGGGAAGTTGATGAGGCGAGGAGGACGAGGGACGGCCGCCAGCCGCAAGCGGCGATCAGGAACCAGCTCCACGGGGCGATCAGGGACCGGCCCCACGGGGCGATCAGGGGCCGCCACCACGGGGCGATCAGGCGTCGATCCCGCGGGACGACCAGGCGTCGCCCCCGCGGCGCGATCGGGCGTCGGCTCGATGGGACAGGCAGATGCCGGCTCCATGTGGCAGGCAGGTGCCGGCTCCATGGAGCCGGCAGGCGCTGGCCTCGAAGGGGCGTCGCCCCTTGGCCGTGGCGGTCGATCAGCCTGCCGTCGGGGGGATTTCGCCGGAGCCGCGGGGGATCAGGCGGGTCGGGATCTCCGTGTGGTGCGGTGGCTCGGTGATGCCGTCGAGGCGGCGGAAGAGCAGCCCGGCGGCCGTGCGGCCCATGAGGGCGGGGTCCTGGGCGACGACGGTGACCGCGGGCCGTACGAGATCGGCGAGTTCGAAGTCGTCGAAGCCGACGAGCGCGACCGGCCGCGGGGAGGCGCCGAGGACCCGCACGGCGGTGACCGTGACGCGGTTGTTGCCCGCGAAGAGCGCGGTGACCGGCTCCGGCGCGTCCAGCATGGCCGCGGCGGCGGACCGTACGCGCTCGGGGGCGGTGGACCCGAGCGACACCCAGGAGTCGTCAACGGGCAGCCCCGCGGCGGCCATTGCGCTGCGATAGCCGCGCAGTCGCTCCCGCGCGGTGTGGATCCGCGGCTGGTCCCCGATGAAGCCGATCCGGCGGTGGCCGTGCGCGATGAGGTGGGCCACCGCGTCCCGCGCGCCGCCGTAGTTGTCGCAGAGCACCGCATCCGCGTCGATCCGGCCCGCCGGGCGGTCGACGAACACCGTCGCTATCCCGGCCGTGATCTCCGGTTCCAGATAGCGGTGGTCGTCACCGGCCGGGATGATGACCAGCCCGTCCACCCGCCGTGCGCACAGCGCCAGTACCAACTCCTGTTCGCGGGACGGGTCCTCGGCGCTGGAGCCGTTGATGAGCAGCGCGCCGTGGCTGCGGGCGACCTCTTCGACGGCGCGGCTGAGCGGGCCGTAGAAGGGGTCGGCGAGGTCCTCCAGGACGAGGCCGATGCTGGCCGTGCGGCCCTTCCGCAGGATCCGCGCCGAGTCGTTACGGCGGAAGCCCAGGGCCGTGATGGCCTCCTGGACCCGGCGTTCGGTGTCGGGCGTGACCCCGGCCTCGCCGTTGACCACCCGGGAGACCGTCTTGAGGCCGACCCCGGCGCGCGCCGCGACATCCTTCATCGTGGGACGGGTGCCATAGCGGCGGGACGTGCCCCGCGCGGTGTCGGTCACGGTCTGCGGTCCTGTTTCTCTCGGCGTCGAGGTGTGGCGTCGAGCATAGCCTCTAGACAACGTTGTCAATCGAGGGAAGACTGGCGTTCTCACGCCGGGCCGGCAGCCCCGGCCCCCGGGCCCACCAGGAGATTCCACACCGATGCAGACGGACCTCAGCGCAGCGCTGGACATTGGCGGCACGAAGATCGCCGGCGCTCTGGTGGACGCCCGCGGCAGACTGCTCGTACGGGCCGCCCGGCCCACCCCGGCCGACCGGGACGGGGCGACGGTGATGCGTGCGGTGGCCGAGGTGGTCGGCGAGCTGACCGCGGCCCCTGACTGGTGCCGGGTGGCGGCCGTCGGCATCGGCAGTGCGGGGCCGGTGAACGCCCGGGCCGGCACGGTCAGCCCCGTCAACATCCCCGGCTGGCGCGACTTCCCGCTCGTCGCCGGCGTGCGCGCCCTCGTCGGCGGGCGCCCGGTCGTGCTGGTCGGCGACGGCGTGGCGATGACCGCGGCCGAACACTGGCAGGGCGCCGCGCGCGGCCACGCCAACGCGCTCTGCATGGTGGTCTCCACCGGAGTGGGCGGCGGACTGGTCCTCAACGGGCAGCTGCACCCCGGCCCCACGGGCAACGCCGGCCACATAGGCCACATCAGCGTCGACCTCGACGGCGACCCCTGCCCCTGCGGCGGCCGGGGCTGTGTCGAGCAGATCGCCAGCGGCCCCAACATCGCCCGCCGCGCCCTCGCCAACGGCTGGCGTCCGGGCCCCGACGGGGACGCCAGCGCCGCCGCCGTCGCCGCGTCAGCACGGGCGGGTGACGAGGTCGCCCTGCGCTCCTTCGAGCGAGCCGCGCAGGCGCTGGCCGCCGGGATCGCCGCCACCGCCACGCTCGTCGAGATCGACATCGCGGTCATCGGCGGGGGAGTCGCGGGCGCCGGAGACGTCCTGTTCGCGCCGTTGCGCTCGGCTTTGCGGGAGTACGCGACGCTGTCGTTCGTCGCGGACCTGACCGTCGTACCGGCCCAAATGGGCACGGACGCCGGGGTGGTGGGCGCCGCGGCGGCCGCCGCACAACAGTCCCGTCTCGATGCCTTCGCCCCCGCACGCTGACGTCACCACAGGCCCCCGCGCGCCCCTTAGTCTGGTGCCGACCGCGCCGGACGCCGACGTGCCGGCGGCCGTGCGCCGGCCCGTGTGAGGAGCCCGGCGCAGGGAACCGGCCACGGGTACCGAGGGGATGGGCGACGGTGACATCGGGGGAGCGTGAGCAGCACGGGCCGGACGAGGTACCGGGCGCGGACGGGGCACACGGGGCGGAGGGTCCGCACGCCCCAGGGGCCCCCGACGGCGCCCCGCCCCGGAGCGCGAGTGACGATCCGTCCGCCGCGACCCCGACCAGCCCGCCCGGCGCGACACCGGACACTCCGCCCACCGCGGCACCGGACACCCCGGCCCCCGCGACACCGAGCACCCCGCCCCCCGCAGCCGCGACACCAAGCAACCCCGCCCCCGCCCCCGCCCCCGCACCACCGGACAGCCCGGCCGATGCCGCCCCAGGCGCCCCCCGTGCCGCCGAGGTGAGCGGTCCCCGGCGCGGGACCGACGCCGATCTGGCCGGACGGCTGCTCGGCGGCCGCTACCGCGTCACCGACCGGATCGGCCGCGGCGGCATGGGCGTGGTCTGCCGGGCCGTGGACGAGGTGTTGGGCCGCGAGGTCGCGGTCAAGGTGCTGCGCGCCTATACGGACGCCTCCGCGCCGGAGCTCGCCGATCTGCGCACCCGTATGCAGCGCGAGGCGCGCGCCGCGGCCCGGATCCGGCACCCCGGTGTGATCACGGTCCATGACGTCCTCGACGAGGACGGCCGGCCGGTCATCGTCATGGAGCTGGTGGACGGCCCGTCACTGGACGACGCCCTCGCCGAGCGCGGCCCGCTCGACCCGCGGGAGATCGCCCGGATCGGCGCCCAGGTGATGGACGCACTGGACGCCGCCCATCAGGCCGGCGTGCTGCACCGCGATGTGAAGCCGGGCAATGTGCTGCTCGACCGCACCGGCCGGGTGGTGCTCACCGACTTCGGCATCGCCAGCATCGAGGCCCCGGGCGACGGCGCGACCACGAACCTCACCCGCAGCGGTGAACTCGTCGGCTCGCTCGACTACTTGCCCCCGGAACGGGCGCAGGGCCAGGACCCCACCCCTGCCTGCGACATCTGGTCGCTGGGCATGACGCTGTACGCGGCGGTCGAGGGCGGCGGCGCGCCGTTCCGCCGTACGTCGGTGTGGTCCACGCTCACCGCGATCGTGACCGAGGCGCTGCCCGAACCGCGGCGGGCCGGCCCGCTGACGCCCGTGCTGCACGCCCTGATGGCCAAGAACCCGGCGGACCGGCCGTCCGCGGCGGAGGCCCGGAGGATGCTGCGGGCCGTCGCCGAGGGGCAGGACCCCGCGCCCGCTCCGGCGCCCGGCGCACCGCATCTGCCCACCGCGACCGATCTGCGGCCGCTCACCCCGCCGGCCTCACCGCAGCAGCTCCCGTCACCGCCGCAGCCCCAGGGGCCGAACCACACCCCGTCCCCGGCGCCGGGCCCCACCCAGGCGCACCCCCGGCCTCAGCCCCCGGTTCCGCCCCCGGCCGCCGCCCGGCAGCCCGGGTTCTCCTCCCCGACGCCCGGCCCGGCCGCCGACCCGCCCGGTGCGGTGACCGGCCCGACCGTGGGCAGTACGGGCGCCCACCCGTACCCGGCGAACCCCGGCGAGCGGGACACCGAACGGCTGCCCGCGCGGCGCCGCCGTCGGGTGGCGCTGGCCGTGGCGGCGGTGCTCGCCGTGCTCGCCGCCGGTGGCGGGGTGACGTACGCACTGGTCGGCGGCGGCCCGAGCGACACGGTCGCGGATCACGGCCGGCGGTCACCGGATCCGGCGCCGACGCCCAGCGGGCCCGGCGCCCCGGGTACGGCCGACGGCGAGGACGACGCCAAGGGCAAGGACAAGGGGACGGCGCAGGACGCGGGGGCGGCCGGCGGGGCGGGCGCGTCCTCGTCCGCGTCCGGACGGCCCTCGGACGGTGCGACGCCCAAGGGCAAGGACCCCAAGCCCGGTGGAACGGGCGGGAGTTCGGGCGCCGACGGGAGCGGTGGCGCGGCCGCCGGCCAGGACGGCAGCGGGGGCGGAAGCGGCTCGGGCGGGACGCCCGGCGGGGCCTCCGGTGGCGGTGGCACCGGAGGCAGCGGTGACCCGAGCCCGGCGCCGACGTCCTGTGTGTCCATCGGCGGCGGCCGGACCAACTGCGACGTCTGGCGCACCGCGGATTCCTACACCGCGTCGTTCCAGCAGGTCGGCACGGTGAACATGGGCACCAACTACTTCTACTGCCAGGCGAAGCTGGGCCGCCGCGAGACCTACGGGAAGTGGACGAACGTTTGGTGGGCCAAGACGGATGACGACAGCGGTCACACCGGTGTCTACATCAGCGTCGTCTACCTCAAGGGCGGGGCGAACGACCAGCCCGTCCCCGGACTGCCGGTCTGCTGACGGCCGTTCGCGAGCAGGGAGGGCGGGCGGCCCCGGTGGCAGTGCTCGGGAAGCCGCCCGCCCGTGAGCGCCGGTCCAGCGCTCAACTCCCGGCTCAGCAGGTGAACTTGGCGTCCGCCCAGTCGGCGTGGTCGTAGTCGATCCCGTCCCCGCCGTCGGTGACGACGAGACGGACGGTCTCGGCCCCGGCGACCGCGGCGGACAGCGCCCGGGCGTCGTCGGCGCCGGTCACGGTCCCGCTCCCGGCGACCCGCGTGCCGTCCGCCCAGACCTCGAAGCCGGCCGAACCCCGGTCACCGACCTCGTCGTCGATCCCGACCCGGGCACTGAACGCGGAGCACCTCCGGCCGGTGTAGAAGGTGACCTCGCTGGGTGCGTGAACGCCCAGGCCCCCGGTGAAGCCGGTGCCGCCGATCCGGAGCGGACCGCCGTCGCCGGCCGCGCTCTCGCCGACGCTGGTGTTCTTCTCGACCGGGCCCCAGCCGTTGAGGGCGGTCAGCCAGGGCAGTTCGGCGGCGTCCGCGGTCCCGGCGGGCGGCGGTACCACGACATGGGCGGTGCCGGGCAGGGTGGTGGTGACCCGTTCGCCGCGCGGTGAGCGGTAGTCGGCGGTCAGCGGCAGGTCGTACGCGCCGGGTGCGGCGCCGGCCGGTGCGGTGATCCGCCAGGTGGTGGCCAGGGTCCGGCCGCCGGGCAGTGCGCGGGCGGTGGCGGGGGAGGTGGCCGTGGCGTGCCAGCCGCGCGGGGTGCGGAGCGTCACCGTGAGGTTCCGGGCGGGGGTGCCGCCCAGGTTGCGGACGGTGGAGCGGAGGTCCGTGGACGCTCCGGCCTCGACCAGGAGTGCGCGGTCGGTGCCGGTCTCGACGGCCGGCGGGTAGGACGCCCAGTCCTTGTCCGCGGCGATCCGGTAGACGGTGGTGCCGTGCGCGGGGACGGTGGCGGCGATGGCGCCCGTGGTGTGGCTGTCGCGGTGCTGCCACAGGTCGCGCAGCCGGTAACCGGCGGCCTGGGGGAGGCCGACGGCCCGGGCGGTGGTGGCGATCCGCTGCGGCCGGTCGGTCTCGTTGAAGAGCGCCACCGCCCGGTCACCGCCCGCGAGTTGCTTGACCAGCGTCCAGCGGCCGGACTCGGACGCCAGCACGGTGGCCTGCTTGCCCAGGGCGTCCTGGTCGAGCGCGATGACGTCCTTGTTGGCCAGGATCTCGAACGTCTCCGGGCCGGCCTTGCGCAGATCGGAGCCGATCAGCAGCGGCGCGGCCATCATCGACCAGAGGGAGAAGTGGCTGCGGTACTCGGTGTCCGTCATCCCGCCGTTGCCGACCTCCAGCATGTCCGGGTCGTTCCAGTGTCCCGGCCCGGCGTACGGCGCCAGCGGCAGGTTCTGCCGGGCGATCGCCAGCATGCTCGACCAGGAGTCACTGATGTCGCCGGTCGTACGCCACAGATGTCCTACGTCCGACGCCCACTCCCAGGGCTTGTTCTCGCCCCATTCGCAGATGCTGTAGACGATGGGCCGTCCGGTGGCCCGCAGCGCGTCCCGCATCGTGCGGTACCGCTGCCGGGCGTCCACGCCCTGGTTATTGCAGTTGTCGTACTTGAGGTAGTCCACGCCCCAGTCGGCGAACTGCTGGGCGTCGGACTTCTCGTGTCCGAGTCCGCCGGGGAATCCGGCGGAATTGCAGGTCTTGGTGCCGGCACTGGTATAGATGCCGAACTTCAGGCCCTTGGAGTGGACATATTCCGCCACCGCCTTGATGCCGTGCGGGAATCGCCGTGGGTCCGCTACGAGCTTGCCGTTCGCGTCGCGCGTGGGAAGCGCCCAGCAATCGTCGAGATTGACGTACCGATATCCCGCGTCCTTGAGTCCCTTGGCGAGGAAGAGGTCGGCGATGCCCTTGACCATGTCCTCGGTGAACTCGGCGCGGCAGTGCGTGGAGTTCCAGTTGTTGAACCCCATCGGGGGCGTCAGGGCGAGCCCGCCGGGCAGCCGCGGCACGGGTCGCGCGGCGACGGCCGGGGCCGCGGCGGGAGTGTCCGGGACACGGGCCGCGGCGGGCGGCGCGGTCGCCCCCGCCGCACAGAGCAGGGCGACGGACAGTGCTCCGACGATTCCTCGGCGGCCTGTCCGGTGGGTGGAGCGGATAGGAACGCGCATGGTTCGCGTCCTCCGTCTTCGCGAGAGATGGGGTGAGGTCGGGTACCTGCCACTGGCGAGTGGTTACGGTAGGGCTTGTTGGAGTCTGTTGGAAGAGGGGCGGTAAAGTTTGGTGCCCATCCCGTCAAAATCCTTGCCTCGCCCACCACTTCGGGCCGACGTCCCCTCGCTCGCGTTCGTTTCTGTTGAGTTCCCCCCTGAGGGGCGGGAGGTGACCCCGTCACCGCTCAGCGGCACGGACGCGTACGGGGAAGTGGCAGGACGTCGGATGTCCGCCGGACGCTGCTGCGGGGCGCCACACTCGGCCCGACGCGGTGGGCCCGCCGGCCCTGCTCCCCTTGCGCGGCGGCCCCAGCGGTATCACGATGAGGTCCCACGCCGGCGAACGCCGTACCGCGCGCGGCAGAAGGCCTTTGTCGCAGCCCTCGCCGCGTACGAGAAGAAGTCCAGGAAGACGGTGAAGGTCATCAACACCGTCCCTCACGAGAACGTCCAGAAGAACACCCACCGGCATCTTCAAGGAATCCCGGACGGCGTCTTCCTGTGCTTCGCCGGGACCGCATGCAGCCCTTCGCGCAGATTCGCGCCGATTCGCGCAGAAGGGGCGGCAGACCGACATCAGTGATCCCTGACGGGACTTCGCCGGATTCACGAGGCGCTGAAGAAGTAGTCGACGTGACGGGACGGGACGGCAAACAGATCTCGTGCCGTACCACTCCTCTCCTTCCGGCCGTCTTCCACCGCGAGGGCATTTCAAAGGGCATTTCAAGGGCATTCCAGGAAAGGGGTACGAGATGCCCCGGACCTTCGACCAATCCCGCGCGCTCGCCCGGCAGATGTCCGTCCCCGTCGCCCTCCCCCCACCGTCCAGGTCTTCCTCCTCCCGCAACGGCATTTCCGCACCGTCCTGACCCTCGGGGCGAGCAAGGGGTGAACCGCCCGTACGCACGCCGGACGTCGGGCACGATGCGCCCCCGTCATATGCGGATTCCGGCGGTTCCGCGCGGATACGCGCACCGGGTGTGCGGGTGAGGGTTTCGGTGCTGGAGGGGCTGGGGAGCGCTTGTTTGCCGGGGCCTCCCCGGCCGGACCGGCGGTCGAAACAGGCAGCGTTCCCGGCCGTGCGCGCGGCCCGTGACCCCGAGCGTTTCCGTGGCAGGGTGTTGCGGGCAACTCACCTGGGTCTAGGGAAGAGGGGAAACCGTGATCGTCTGGCTGAACGGCACGTTCGGTGCGGGCAAGACCACTGCGGCTCATGAACTGCTCGACCTGCTTCCCGGAAGCACGCTCTACGACCCCGAAATCCTCGGCACCGGGCTGCGGTTGATGCTGCCGGCCAAGCGGTTCGAGGAGGTCGACGACTACCAGGACCTCCCCTCCTGGCGGCGCATGGTCGTCGACACCGCGGCCGCGCTGCTCACCGAGGTCCCCGGCCCGCTGGTCACCCCCATGACGCTGCTGCGGCAGGAATACCGCGATGAGATCTTCGGCGCCCTCGCCGCCCGCCGGATACCCGTACGGCACGTTCTCCTCCATGCGGAGGAAACGATCCTGCGCACACGGATAGCGCACCGCGAGGAAACACCGGGAGACGACGCGGCCAATGCGTCCGTCCGCCGCTGGTGCCTGGCGCACCTCGGCCCGTACGCCGATGCGCTGCCCTGGCTCACGACCGACGCCCATGTCGTCGACACCAGCCGGCTGACGCCCCGGCAGACCGCCGAACGGGTCGCCGACGCGCTCCGCACCGGTGCCGGCGCCTGCGACATCGTGCAGACCCCCGAACCGACCGCCGAGACCCTCGCCGCCGGCGTCCTGCTCTTCGACGACCAGGACCGCGTCCTGCTGGTCGACCCCACCTACAAGGCGGGCTGGGAATTCCCCGGCGGCATCGTGGAACGCGGCGAGGCCCCCACCCACGCCGGTGTCCGCGAGGTCGCCGAGGAACTCGGCATCGAACTCCCGTGCCCACCACGGCTGTTGGTACTCGACTGGGAGGCGCCCCGCCCGCCCGGCTACGGGGGCCTGCGGCTGCTCTACGACGGCGGCATGCTGAGCGACGACCGGATCAGCAAGCTGCTGCTGCCCGGCGCGGAACTGCGCGAATGGCGCTTCGTCACCGAGGCCGAGGCGGAGACGATGCTGCCGCCGGTCCGCTGGAACCGCCTCCGCTGGGCACTCCGCGCGAGGGAACGGGGCTGCCCACTCCACCTCGAAGCGGGCGTTCCTGTGTAGCGGCACGTACTCGGCTGCCGCTGCGCTTTGCGGTGCCTCCCACGTTTTTGTCTGCGGCGCCGTGGTGGTTTCTCGCCGTCCCGCTGCGCTTTGCGGCGCGCCCGCACGTAGTTGTCTGCGGCGCCGCGGGGCGTCTCGCCGTTGCGCCTGCGGCGGGCTGGGTGTTGTTGGGTGCGGTGACGGACCTCCGGGGCCTTGTTCGTGGACTGCTTCGCTTTACGTCCACGAACAAGGCCCCTCCGGCCCGTCCCCTCCCGTTGGGGGGAAGTTAAGGGGCGGTGGGGGTGGGCGTCGGGGGTCCCTTAGGGCGGGGCCGAACAGATCCCGTAGGGGTCCGGGGCGCCCCTTGTGGGCCTCAACTCGGCGGGCCGGGGCGGTATTCCCGACACCGCACGACGCGAGACACCGCACGACGCAAGACATGCACGACGCGAGACACCGCCACACCGCCGAACGACAACGCCCGCCCCCACTCACCTCTCCCACCCACCCCCGGGAGGGGACAGACCGGAGGACGAAGTCTGTAGGGCTGTCACCGCACCCAAAAACACCACGCCCGCCGCCAGGCGCAACGGCGAACAACCTCGACGGCGGGACAGCCGATAACGTACGCGGCGCCGCCAAGCGCGCAACGGCGACCAAGCCCCACGGCGGCACAGCCGACAACGTACGCGGCGCCGCCAAGCGCGCAACGGCGAGACGCCCCGCGGCGGGACAGCCAGGTACGTGCGGGGGCGCCGCAAAGCGCAACGGCGAGCGAGCCCCGCGGCGGGACGGCCAAGTACGTGGGAGGGCGCCCCAAAGCGCAGCGGAACGGCGGGGTCAGTCGACAACGTGGGCGGCATACCTCCGGAGGAACAGCGCCTCGGCCAGGGTGAGGCGCTCCAGTTCCTCCGGGGACACGCTCTCGTTCACCGCGTGAATCTGCGCCTCCGGCTCGCTCAGCCCGATGAGGAGGATCTCCGCATCGGGGTAGAGCCCGGCCAGCGTGTTGCACAGCGGGATGGACCCACCCATCCCCGATGTCTGCATCTCGGCGCCGTCGTACGCCTCCCGCAGCGCCGCCGCCATCGAGGCGTACGCCGGGCTGCTGGTGTCCGCGCGGAACGGCTGGCCCTGGCCGACCTGTTCCACCGCGACCCGCGCGCCCCACGGCGCGGCGTTCTCCAGATGCGCCGCCAGCAGCTTCGTGGCCGCCGCCGCGTCCGTGCCCGGCGGGACCCGCAGGCTCACCAGGGCCCGCGCGCCGGCCTGCACGGACGGGGTGGCGCCGACCACCGGCGGGCAGTCGATGCCCAGCACCGTGACGGCCGGGCGGGCCCAGATCCGGTCCGCGACAGACCCGTTGCCGATCAGCTCGACGCCGTCCAGGACCTTGGCGTCCCGGCGGAACTCCTCCTCCGGATACTGCAGGCCCTCCCAGGTCGCCTCCCCGGTCAGCCCGTTCACCGTCGTCGAGCCGTCCTCGGCGCGCAGCGAGTCCAGGATCCTGATCAGCGCCGCCAGCGCGTCCGGGGCAGCTCCGCCGAACTGGCCGGAGTGCAGATTGCCCTCCAGGGTGTCGACCTGGACGCGGACCAGCGTCATCCCGCGCAGCGTCGCGGTCACCGTCGGCAGCCCGACCCGGAAGTTGCCGGTGTCGCCGATGACGACGGCGTCCGCGGCCAGCAGCTCCGGGTGCGCCTCGGCGTACCGCTCCAGCCCGCCGGTGCCCTGCTCCTCGGAACCCTCCACGATCACCTTGACGTTGACCGGGACCCCGCCGTGCTCCTTGAGCGCGCGCAGCGCCGTCAGATGCATGATCAGGCCGCCCTTGCAGTCCGCGGCGCCGCGACCGTACCAGCGGCCGTCCCGCTCGGTCAGCTCGAACGGCGGGGAGATCCAGGCGGCCTCGTCCAGCGGCGGCTGCACGTCGTAGTGGGCGTAGAGCAGAACGGTCTTCGCCCCTTCGGGGCCAGGCAGGTAGCCGTAGACGGACCGGGTGCCGTCCGGGGTGTCGAGGAGTGCCACGTCCTGGAAACCGTCCGCCCGCAGCGCCGCGGCGATCCACTCGGCGGCCGCCTCGCACTCGCTCGGGGGGAACTGTGCCGGATCGGCAACCGACTTGAAGGCCACCAGCTCCGCCAGTTCGGTCCTGGCACGGGGCTGCAGCGCGGCGACGGTCTGCGCGAGCGGGCTGTCGGACATGGAACGCTCCTTGTGGGCGCGGCGTGTGGGGACCGGCCGCCCGGCCTCGTGAGCCGGCCGGGCCGGACGCAGGGCACGATTCCCGTAGGGGCCCTGCGGGTGTGCATGCCACCGATCTTCCCACAGGCCCCGCGCGCAACAGCGGCCCGTAGGATGCGAGGGCGGTACGCAGCCAGCCATCGAACGGGAGCAGAAGCACAGGTGAGCAGCGAGCGGGCAGCCGGGGACAACCAGCGGGTGTGGGACGTCGTGGTGGTGGGCGCGGGGCCGGCGGGTGCCTCGGCCGCACACGCCGCGGCCTGTACGGGGCGCCGGGTGCTCCTCCTGGAGAAGGCCGAGCTGCCGCGCTACAAAACCTGCGGCGGCGGCATCATCGGACCCTCGCGCGACTCCCTCCCGCCCGGCTTCGACCTGCCGCTGCGCGATCGCGTGCACGCCGTGACGTTCTCGCTGAACGGCCGGCTGAGCCGCACCCGCCGCTCCAAGCACATGCTCTTCGGGCTGATCAACCGGCCGGAATTCGACGCCCGGCTGGTCGAGTCGGCCAAGGACGCCGGTGCCACGGTCCGTACCGGCGTCACGGTCTCCCGGGTCGAGCAGCACGGCGCCGAGGTCCCGGACCGCCGTACGGTCGCGGTGGTGCTGGGCGACGGCGAAGTGGTGCTGGCGCGCGCCGTAGTGGGCGCGGACGGCAGCGCCGGCCGGATAGGAGCACATGTCGGGGTCAAGCTCGACCAGGTCGACCTCGGCCTGGAGGCGGAGATTCCGGTGCCCGGGCCGGTCGCCGAGGACTGGGCGGGCCGGGTGCTCATCGACTGGGGCCCGCTCCCCGGCAGCTACGGCTGGGTCTTCCCCAAGGGCGACACCCTCACCGTCGGCGTCATCTCGGCACGCGGCGAGGGCGCGGCGACCAAGCGCTACCTGGAGGACTTCATCGGCCGGCTCGGCCTGGCGGGCTTCGAGCCGAGCATCTCCTCGGGCCATCTGACCCGCTGCCGCGCCGATGACTCGCCGCTCTCCCGCGGCCGGGTGCTGGTGTGCGGCGACGCGGCCGGCCTGCTGGAGCCGTGGACCCGGGAGGGCATCTCGTTCGCCCTGCGGTCCGGGCGGCTCGCGGGGGAGTGGGCGGTCCGGGTCGCGGAGGCGCACGACGCGGTGGACGCCCGCCGCCAGGCGCTCAATTACGCCTTCGCCATCAAGGCGGGCCTCGGGGTGGAGATGGGCGTGGGCCGCCGCATGCTCCAGGTCTTCTCCCGCCGCCCCGGCCTGATGCACGCCGCGGTCACCGGCTTCCGCCCGGCCTGGCACGCCTTCGCGAAGATCACCCGCGGAACAAGCACCCTCGCCGAGATCATCCGCACGAACGGCGTGGCCCGTCGTGCACTGGAGGCGCTGGACCGGGGGTGAGCCGGGGCGCCGGGGGCGCTGTTGGTTGTGGGCCGGAGGCACCGGGATGAGCTGGGGCGTCAGGGGTGTGCCGGTTGTCGCCCGGGGTGAGCCGGGTCGGCAGGGCTGAGACGGAGCACCTGGGGTGAACCGGGGCGCCTGGGGTGAACCGGGGTCGCCAGGGGTGAGTCCGGGCAGCAGGGAGAGGCCGTGGCACCTGGGGTGAGCCGGGGCACCTGGGGTGATTCGGGGTCAGCAGGGACAGGCCGGGTCACTTGGGGTGAGTCGGGGCGCCGGAGCTGAGCCGGTCACCTGGGGCGAGCCGGGGCGGCAGGGGTGAGGGGCTTCGGGCGGGGTGTCCCGGGTGTGCGTTCGGCACGCGCATCGGAACGGGGTTGCGGCCGACCTGCCGGGCGGCGGCTCCGCTTCAGGCTTCCGTGACCGGCAGCCTCCGGCCATCTGCAGCCTTCCGTGACCGGCAGCCTTCGGTGATCCGCAGCCTCCCGTGGTCCGCAGCTTCCGTGACTGGCGGCCTTCGGTGATCGGCGCCCTCCCGTGGTCCGCAGCCTTCGGTGATTGGCGACCTCCCGTGGTCCGCAGTCGTCGGTGAGCCGCAATCTTCAGTGACCCGAGGCCTGGCCTTTCCTGACCTCCAGGCCTGGCTGATCGTCAGGCTTCGGTGATGCGGAAGACGGGGTGGCGGGGGGCCGCGGCGTGAAGTTCCGCGTCGGTGGAGGTGGCGGTGACCCCGCCGAAGTACGGCTTCGCCTCCCAGCCCCAGCGTTCGAGGTAGGCGCGCAGCAGTTCCGGGGTCTCGGCGAGCGGCAACTCGACCGCGGTGAACGGGCGGGCCCGGCGTCCGACACGCAGTTCGCCGCCGCCCGCCGCGCGGAGGTTGCGCACCCATTCGG
This sequence comes from Streptomyces sp. NPDC059649, assembly GCF_042734445.1. Classification (NCBI taxonomy): domain Bacteria; kingdom Bacillati; phylum Actinomycetota; class Actinomycetes; order Kitasatosporales; family Streptomycetaceae; genus Streptomyces; species Streptomyces sp. NPDC059649. Next base: position 166,253 of record NZ_JBHWDV010000009.1, on the reverse strand, counting down.
AGTCGCCGCGGACCGAGACGAGATACCGGCCGTCCCCGTACGCCATGGGGTTGACCGGGACGCGGCGCCATTCGCCGCTCTTACGGCCCCGGACCGCCAGGTCGGCCGAGCCGGCGAGGCTGATGCCGCGGCGCGCGAGCCAGCCGATGGTTCCGTTGAGACGGGCGGCGAGGCGGCTGGGCTTGAGGTAGCGGGACATGAAGCGGGCTCCTTGGGGCGGGGACTCCGGTCGTCCGTTGTCCGAGCGCTGATCTGTTTCGAGAGCAGTGCTCTCGGTCATGAACAGTGTGCACGCGACTGCCGCACCAAAGCAAGAGCACTGCTCTCGTTTTTGTGCGGCGCTCCGAAGCTGGCACACTGCTCACATGACTGCGATCCGAGGAGCCAGGGAACGGGCCCGTACCGAAATCACCGAGGCCATCAAGGCGGAGGCGCGCGCCCAGCTCGCTGCCGAGGGCGCCGCGAAACTCTCCCTCCGGGCCGTCGCCCGCGAACTGGGCATGGCCTCCTCCGCGCTCTACCGCTACTTCCCCAGCCGCGACGACCTGCTCACCGCGCTGATCGTCGACGCCTACAACGCGATCGGTGAGGCCGCGGAGCGCGCCCGCGACCGCCGCGGCACCGCGACCGCGAGCCCCGTGGACCGCTGGACCGCGATCTGTACCGGCGTCCGCGAGTGGGCGCTGGCCCATCCGCACGAGTACGCGCTGATCTACGGCTCACCCGTTCCCGGCTACCACGCCCCGCGCACCACCACGGAGCCCGCCGGCCGGGTCGGTCTGGCGCTGATCGGCGTGGTCCGCGACGCCCATGCCGCCGGGGCCCTGAAGGAACCCGCCGAACCACTGCCCGACCCGGTCGTGGCCGATGCCCTGGCACTCGGTGCCGAGCACGGCGTCGAGCTGCCCGGCACGGTACTGGCCCGGCTGGTCGGGGCCTGGGCGCAGCTCTTCGGGCTGTTGAGCTTCGAGCTGTTCGGCCAGTTCCGGAACGTCATCGAGGCCCGTACGGAATTCTTCGAGCAGGCCGTCCTCCAGCTCGCCCGGAGCGTCGGCCTGACCACCCCGCGCTGACCCGGCCGCCCCCGGCCCGGGCTGAACCCGCCCGCCGATGCCCGTTCATCGCCGCGGATGCCCGTCCATCGCGGATGCCCGCTCACCGCGGATGCCCGCTCACCGCCGAGGCCCGCTACCGCACCGCGGTCTGTCGTACCGCTGCGGTCGCGCCACTGGGTCCTGCTGCCATTGCCGGCCGTGCCTCCGGTGCCGGTGCCGTTCCGCCGCTACGGCCGTGTCGCCGGCGTCGGCGCCCCCGCCCGCCGCTGCCCGTCCATCGCGGATGCCCGCTCACCGCCAACGACCGCTCACCGCGGATGCCCGCTCACCGCCGAGGCCCGCTCACCGCGGAGTCCCGCTACCGCACCGCGGCCGGTCGTACCGCTGCCGTTGTGCCGCTGAGGTCCTGCCGCCAGTGCCGGCCGTGGCACCGATGCCGGCCGTGCCGCCGGTGCCGGCCGTGGCGCCGGTGCCGGGGCCAATCCGCCGCTGCGGCCGTGTCGCCGGTGTCGGCCGTTCCGCCGCTTGCCGTGCGGCCACTCGCCGTTCCGCCGTTCCCCGCTGGCCAACGCGTCGTACTGCGTACTCCCGGTACTCCCGCGGGAGTACGCGCGGGCACTGCGTCCGGCTGACGCCGCCGCGTCCCGTCGCGGTCTAGCGTTGCGGCATGGAGAACGCACGGCCGCCGTGGGCGCGGCGCCCCCTCGGCCCGGCGTGGGAGCGGTGGCTGTCGGCCCCGCCCGGCCTCGGGCACGACCGTCCGGCCGCCCGGCTGCCGTGGCTGTCCACGCTGGTCGTGACCGTCTTCGTGACCGTGGGCACCAGCTTCGCCGCGCACCAGCAGCCGGACCGCGTACTCCTGGACGCCCTCGGGCGCGCGCTCCTGGTCTTCGGCGCGGCCCTGCTGCTGTTCCGGCACCGCGCCCCGCGCACCGTCGCCCTCGGCACGGCCGTGACCACCGCGGCCTATCTCGCCGCCGGTTACCCCTACGGGCCGGTCTTCCTGACGCTCGCCCTCGGTGCCTTCGCCGCGCTCGTCGCCGGGCACCGTACGGTCGCCTGGTGCGCGCTGGGCGGGGTGTGGGCCACCCATCTCCTCGTCACCCACTGGCTCTACCGCTGGCTGCCGCCTCCGCACGACGGTCCCGCCCCCTGGGGCGACGAACTCTTCGTCACCGCCTGGGTGGTGGCCGTGGTGGCCCTCTCCGAACTGGTCCGGGTACGCCGCGAGCAGCTCGCCAGGGCCCGGGCCGAGCGGGCCGCCGCGGAACGCCGCCGGGCCGACGAGGAGCGGCTGCGGATCGCCCGCGAGCTGCACGACGTGCTCGCCCACAGCATCTCCGTCATCAACGTCCAGGCCGGCGTCGGCCTGGCGCTGCTGGACCAGGACCCGGAGCAGGCGCGCACCGCGCTGACCACCATCAAGGCGGCGAGCAAGGAAGCGCTCGGCGAGGTCCGCCAGGTCCTCGACACCCTGCGCACCCGGGGTGCCGCGCCGCGCTCCCCGGCCCCCGGGCTGGACCGGCTGTCCGAACTCACCGAGCAGGCCCGACGCGCCGGCCTCGCCGTGGACGTCACCACCGAGGGCACCCGGCGCCCGCTGCCGCCCGGCACCGGACTGGCCGCGTTCCGTATCGTCCAGGAGGCGCTCACCAACATCGTCCGGCATTCCGGCTCCCGCACCGCCCGGCTACGGCTCCGCTACGCGCCCGGAGAACTGGAGATCCGGATCGACGACGACGGCCCGGCGACCTCCACCACGGGCGAACCGGCCGGCGGCGGTAACGGCCTGGTCGGCATGCGGGAGCGGGCCGCGGCACTTGGCGGCACCGTCGAGGCCGGCCCCCGCCCCGACGGGGGCTTCCGTGTCCGCGCCCGCATCCCGTTCACCGGGGGCGCGGCGGACGACGCCCCCGATACCGTGTCGCCGACCCCGACCCCGACCCCGACCCCGACCCCGACCCCGACCCCCGAAGCGACCCCTGCCCCCGAGGCGACCCCCGCCCCCAAGGCGACCCCTGCCCCGGAATCTGTCCCTGCCTCAGGATCTGCCCCCGCCCAGAAATCGGCCCCGGCCCAGGAATCTGCGCCCGCCCAGGATCCAGCCCCCACCCAGGAACCGGCCCCCACCCACGATCCAGCCCCCGCCCAGAAGCCGGACCCCGCCACCGAGGAGGAGTCGTGATCCGCGTACTGCTCGCCGACGATCAGCTGCTGGTCCGGGCCGGTTTCAAGGCGCTGCTGGGCGCCCAGCCGGACATCGAGGTGGTCGCCGAGGCCGACGACGGGCAGCAGGCGCTGGCCGCGGTCCGCGAACACCGGCCGGATGTCGTGCTGATGGACATCCGGATGCCGGTGCTCGACGGGCTGGCCGCCACCCGGCGGATCACCGAGGACCCGCAACTGGCCGACGTCAAGGTCGTCATGCTGACCACCTTCGAGCTGGACGAGTACGTCTTCGAGGCGATCCGGTCGGGCGCCTCCGGCTTTCTGGTGAAGGACACCGAACCGGACGAACTGCTGCGGGCCGTGCGGGCGGTCGTGGCCGGTGACGCGCTGCTTTCGCCCGGAGTCACCCGCCGGCTGATCGCGGAGTTCGCGGCCCGCTCCAAGGAACCGGCCGTCGCCGACGCCCTGTCCGCCCTGACGGAGCGGGAGCGTGAGGTGATGGCGCTGGTCGGCATCGGGCTGTCCAACGAGGAGATCGCCCGACGCCTGGTCGTCAGCCCGCTGACCGCCAAGACCCATGTCAGCCGCACCATGGTCAAACTGGGCGCCCGCGACCGCGCCCAACTCGTCGTGCTGGCCTACGAGTCGGGGTTGGTACGGCCCGGCTGGCTGGGCTGATACGGCCGCCACACGACGTCCCGGGCGCTCGGCCGCCCGCCGGACGCGACGTACGGCCGGCGCAACACCCGTACCACCTGGAAAACGAACAGCACACCGCCCACCACGGCACTGACCGCGAGCCACGGCCCCTTCCACGCGCCGGGCAGACCGGACCACAGCACCGCACTGCCCAGCACCAGGAACCCGGCGCCAGCCAAGAACCCGCCACTGACCAGCGCGAACATGATCTCGACGGTGATCGCGTCACGCTCGGCGCGGCTACGGGTGGGTGACATCCCGTCAGTTTCCCAGAACTCCGGTGCCCCCGCTGCCCCCAGGACCCCTCAGATGCCCCCCTTCTCGCGCCACAACTCGGCCAGGGCCTGCTCGCCCGTGACCGTGAGGGTGTCCCACGGCAGGCGGTTCCACAGGGCGAGGTACAGCTCTTCGGCGCGGCCCTCGATCGTGCAGTCGGCGGGCTTGGCGTCGGCCGGCGTCTTGTCCACCGGGGCGCCCGCTTCCGGTATCCGTGCTGCTTCGGGGGTCGGTATCGGCGCCGCTTCCGGTGTCGTACGGATCGCGTGCGGCGGGGCGTCGGAGAGATGGACGGTCCAGTCGGCGCCGGGCACGTCGGTCGCGCGCACCCGCACCGTCCGCGGGACGTCCGTGCGCAGCTTGCTGCGCTCGAGCGAGTGAATGCCCACCAGGAGTTCGTCGATGCCGTCGGCGGCGAAGGCGGACGGCAGGGGCGTGAGGGAGGTGCCCGCCGCCTGCTGGGCGTCGACGCGGTGCACCGAGGTCTCGTGCGCCTGCCGGCGGGCCCAGAACGCCAGCGGCGAGTCCGTCGGCAGGATCGTCCAGGCAGCCAGGTCCCGCGGGGCGCCGTGCAGAGCCAGGACGAGCTGGTGGTGGCCCTCGCGGAGCCAGGGCACGAGTTGGTCGTCGGTCAGCTCCGGCGCCTCCGCGGGCCGGATGGGCTGCTCCAGCCCCTGGGTCACGATCTCCGTCGACCAGCGGTGGACCCGCCCTATATGGACGACCAGGTCCCGCATCCGCCACTCGGGACAGGCCGGGACGGCCGCGTCCGGGCCGGCTTCCTGGGCGGCGTCGGCGAGCAGACCGCCGTCCAGTCGCAGCGTTTCGACGAACTCAGTGATCTCCATGCCACGAGTGTGCCAGCCGCCACTGACAACGAACCGGCGTGGGTCACCACCCCGAACATTGACCCGAGCATTGATCAGGCCCGGCGACTGTCAACGGCACCAGTGATCAATACATTTGGCGGTCCGGGCGGTCCGGGCGGTGCGCCTGCCTGGTCGCGTAGCCGATGACCGCGGCGACCGCGGCGAGCAGGGCGACCGTCGTGAGGGCGAGCGGCAGCGTGCTGGTCTCGGCGAGGAAGCCGATGGCGGGCGGGCCGAGCAGCATGCCGCCGTAGCCGACCGTGGAGGCCACCGCGACCCCGTCGGAGCCGCCGGCCTCACCGGCCCGGGCGATGGCGATCGGGAAGATGTTGGCGAGCCCGATCCCGGCGACGGCGAAGCCGAGGCAGGCCGCCCAGGCGGTGGGGGCGAGCGCGCCGAGCAGCATGCCGGCGGCCGCCGTCGTACCGCCCGCGGTCAGCGACCGGGCGGCCCCGAACCGCTGCACCACTACGGTCCCCGTCAGCCGCCCCGCGGTCATCGCCAGCGCGAACACCGCGTAGCCGGCCGCCGCGAGCCCCGGGCCCGCGGAGAGGTCCTGGGAGAGGTGCAGCGCACCCCAGTCGGCCATCGCGCCCTCTCCGTAGGCGGTGCAGAGCGCGATCAGCCCGAAGACGAGGACGAGACGGCGCCCGCGGGACGGGCGGGCGCCCTGCGGGCCGTCCGGCGACGCCGGCAGCCGCTCGGGGACGACGGGAGCCGGGTGGGTGTGCAGCACGCGCCCCGCGACGGCCGTCACCAGCAGGCCGATCGCGGCGAGCAACAGCAGGTGCACGGTGGGGGAGAGGTGGCCCGCGATCAGCCCTCCCAGGCCCGCGCCGAGCATGCCGCCGAGGCTGAAGGCCGCGTGGAAGCTCGGCATCACGGGCCGGCGCAGCGCCTCGATCAGGTCCACGGCGGCACTGTTCATCGCGACGTTGAGCGAGCCGTAGGCGGCGCCGAAGACCAGGAGGACGAGCCCCAGCGCGGTGGCGGAGTGGGTGAGGGGCGGGAGCACGATGCTCAGCGCCATGGCGGCCCCGGAGGCGGTCGTCACGGCATGGCTGCCGAACCGGCGGCACAGGCGCCCGGTCACCATCATGAACGCGACCGCGCCCGCCGACACGCCGAGCAGGGCGAGTCCGAGCGCACCGGCGCCGGCGCCGGTCTGCTCCTTGATCGCGGGGATCCGGACGACCCAGCCGGCGAACAGGAAGCCGTCCATGGCGAAGAACGCGGTGAGCGCGAGGCGGAGTCGGGTCAGGTCCGTGCGGGGCGGAACGGAGGGGGAGGAGGTCGGGTGTCGATCGGCGGGGGCAGGGCCGTGGTGCTTCTTCCAGGCCCACCGTATTTTGTTTAGCGTCGGCACAAAGTCAGAATAGGGGGGTGACCCACATTCGGACAACCAGGCTGGAGCGGGGCCGAGGCGCCCTCGGCCCCGCACTGGAGCTCGTACACACCGGACGCGCGCCCACCCGTGCCGTGCTGACCTCGGAACTCGGCGTGACCCGCGCGACCGCGGGCGCGGTGGCCGCCGAGCTCGAAGCACTCCGCCTGATCACCGTCGACTCCCGGCCGACCGCCTCCGCCGGCTCCCAAGGGCGCCCGTCGCACCGGCTGTTCGTCAACGAGAACGGCCCGGTGGTGCTCGCCGCGCAGATCCACGCCGACGGGTACCGGGTCGCCCTGGTCGGCCTCGGCGGGCGCATCGTGGCGACGACGAGCGGCTGCGGCACCATCCCCGCCGATCCGGCCCATGTCCTCGCCGAGGCCGTCGCGGCCGGCTCCGACCTGCTGCGCGAGACCGGGCGACGCTGCCTGGGCGCCGGGTTGGCGGTGCCGTCCGCAGTGGCGGAACCGGACGGCGAGGCCCTCAACCCGCTGCACCTCGCCTGGCCTTCGGGTGCGCCGGTACGCGCACTCTTCCTCCGGGCGCTCGCCGATGCCGGCATCCCCGGTGTCACCGAGGCGATCGGTTTCACCGGCAACGATGTCAACCTCATGGCGCTCGCCGAACACCGGCACGGTGCCGGCCGCGGCGCCCGTGACCTGCTCTGCGTGGCCTCCGGCCACCGGGGCGTCGGCGGGGCGCTGGTGCTCGACGGGCGGCTGCACAGCGGCAGTTCCGGGCTGGCGCTGGAGGTCGGCCACCTGACCGTCAATCCCGAGGGAGCGCCCTGCCACTGCGGCAGCCGCGGCTGCCTGGACGTCGAGGCCGACCCGCTCGCCTTCCTCGTCGCGGCCGGCCGCGAACCGGGCCCCGAGGTCTCGCTGCTCCGGCAGGCCGCCGACCTGCTCCAGGACGAGTACGCCGACCCGGACGTACGCGCCGCCGCCGACCTCCTCATCGACCGGCTCGGCCTCGGGATCGCCGGGCTCGTCAACATCCTCAACCCCGACCGCATCATCCTCGGCGGACTGCACCGTTCACTTCTGGAGGCCGACCCGGAACGGCTGCGCGCGGTGGTCGCCGACCGCAGCCTGTGGGGCCGCAGCGGCGGCGTACCGATCCTGCCGTGCAGTCTCGACTACAACAGCCTGGTGGGCGCGGCGGAATTGGCGTGGCAGCCTGTGCTGGACGATCCGCTGGTGGTGCTGGAGCGGTAGCGGTCGCCCGCCGTAGGGGCCGAGGGACGCGGGGTGAGGGGTGCGGGGCGAGGGGCTCGACGCGGAACCGGGCCATTCCGCCCGCCCGCCCGCGAAGGCGGAACTGGACCACTACACCCGCCCACCCCCCGAAGGGGGGTGGGCGGCGGGGAAAAAATGGGGCCCAGGAATGCGGCCCAGCAAACCGGCCCAGCAAACCGGCGACCGGAAACCGCCGCAGGAAACCGCCGCAGGATAACGACGTAGGAAAACACCGCAGGAAGAAGCCCCAGCAGGTCCACCCAACTCCGCAGAACCTGCCCGAAGCCGCCACCCTTACCGCCGCCCCGCCCCCGCCCCCCACTCCGCCGCGAACGCCCGTGCCGGGTTGTCCGTCAGGAAGCGGGTCACCAGCTCGGCGCCCAGGGCGAGTTCGAGCCGGGCCCGGTGGCGGCGGAGCAGATGCGGCATGCCCGGCCCGCCGTTGACCGAGCGCGCGGCGGCCGTCGTGGTGTCCCCGCCGAGCAGGATCCGGTCGCCGAAGCCCGCCTCCGCCAGCGCGGCGAGCGCCTCGGGCAGCCGCCAGTCCGTCGCGTGGTGCGCCCGCGACGGCCCGTCGAAGGCCAGATACGCCCCCGCCTCAGCGGCCGCCCGGTGGACCACGGGGTCCGGCGAACGGTTGAGGTGCCCGAGGACCACCCGGTCCGGCGGCACCGCCAACTCACCGCAGAGGAGCTCCAATACGTCCAGCGCTCCGGTGCCCAGTTCCAGATGGACCCCGATGGCCGCACCCGTTGCCCGGTGGGCCTCGGCGGCCGCGGCCATGGTGTACCGGGCGTGCGGGTCCAGCCCGTGATACCCGCCGGCCACCTTGATCATTCCGGCCCGCGTCCCGGTGTCACCGATCCCCTCGGTCAACTCGGTGACGAACAACTCGGCCAGATTCGGACGGACGCGTTCCACCGTCCCGGGTGCGTAGTGCGCCGCCTGGTGCAGCCCGGTGGCGGCGACCAGCGTGACCCCCGACTCCCGGGCCAGCCGCGGCAGTTCGGCGGCGCACCGGCCCATGCCGTACGGCGTCCACTGGATCACCGCGGCGCCGCCGGCCGCCCGGAACGCGGCCAGTTCCGCGGCCGCGGCGCCGGCGTCGGCCAGCTCCTGGCCCGGCAGTTGGGGGCTGCGCAGGAACAGGTGGTCGTGTGCATTACAGACACCGAGATCGGCGGGGGAGATGTCGCCCAGGACCGTACGGATCGTGGGCCCGGTCACCACTGCCGCCCCGCACCGAGCCGGGCGATGCCCGGGGCGGACAGATGCAGCACCTGATAGCGATCGCCTGCGGACGGCGGAACGTCCGCCGCGGCGTCCGCCCAGAGGGTGAAGCGGATCAGTTCCCAGTGCCGCGGATCGAGCGCCACCACGGCGCTGTGCACCCCGTCCCCCATGGCCAACTCCTCCTGCTCGGCGACCGCCTCCGCCACTACGGTGGTCACATCGGCGCCCTCGGGGAGGACATCGGCCCGCCGTGTGTACGCGCGGGGGACGGCACCCGACGACGGGCCGGGCCGGTGGAAGAGCCCCCGCCAGTTCTGGACGACCGGCCGCCCGAAGTCCCGGACCACGCCGCGGAACCCATCGCCCAGCAGGAAGCCGTTCATCGCCTCCGGGTCCGTCCAGAGGTAGAACGGCGCGTACTGGTTGACCGGCGAACCGTCGACACCGCGCTCCCGCATCCCGTACGCCTTGAGACCGAGCCCCTGGTAGTCGTCCAGGAGGTGGCCCTTGGACCGCACCCGCTCCCGGATGATCTCCATGTCGTAGTCGGCGGGCAGGGTGACGGCGTACTGCATGGCGTGCATCGGGGTCTCCTGAGTCTCTGTACGGGAGGGCAGGGCGAAGGGGTCTCTGTATGGGTGAGGAGGAGCGAAGGCGGGGTTTTCACGGGCCCTCGGCGGCCGGGGCCGGACCGGCGGCGCTGCCGGTGGCCTGGGCCGCGAGCAGGGCCAGTACGCCGCGTACGGCCGCGTCGAACGGCGCGGTGTCGTCGGCCGCCCTGGCCAGCACATAGCCGCCCTGGACGACGGCCGCGACGGTGGCGGCGGTGGCCACCGGGTCCACCGCGGCGGTCAGTTCGCCGCGGCGCACCCCCTCGCCGAGGACCTCGGCGATCCGTTCCTGCAGCCAGCCGAACATCTCGTCCAACGGGGCCCGCAGTTCGGCGCTCCGCACCACGTCCCGGTCCTGCGTCATCCGCCCGATCGGACAACCGCGCAGCACCCGCCGCTCGCGCAGCAGATAGGCGGCCACCCGGTCGTACGCCGTACCGGGAGCGGACAGGCTTTCCTCGGCGACCGCCTTCATGCCCTCCGCGGTCCGCCGGATGGCAGCCAGGGCAAGATCTGACTTGCCGGAGAAGTGGTGGTACATGCTGCCTTGTCCGACTCCGGCCCGCTCCAGGATCGCCTTCGGGCTGGTGCCGACGTAGCCGCGCTCCCAGAGGAGTTCCTGGGTGCTGCGCACCAGCCGCTCCTGCGCGCCGAGCTGTTGCTGCCGTTCCTGAGGGCCGGGCGCATGCTCCTGAGCATTCATGATCGCGACTGTACATACCAGTAGTTACAGAAGGCAAGGGGGGTCACTCATGGATGCGGGGAAGGGGGCGGCGGGGCGCCATGCTGCGGCCGGCGGAGCAGTCGCCCGACCCCCGCGTACTTCCCGCGTGGTACCGGTGAAGCCGCTGGCCGTACGACGACGCGCGGTCCCCGAAAAGCCAGGCTCGTAAGGGCAATGACAACACCGGTCCCGCAAGGACGTGGACCCGTCCTCCCAAGGAGCTGATCGAGATGTTCGAGCTGGCCCATCCCTGGTCCGGTGGCGGCCCCGGTCCCTGGATCCTCTTCGTGCCGTTCCTCTGGGCGCTGGCGGTCTTCGGCGTGGTCACCCTGCTGCGCCGCACGGTGTGGCGTAACGGCGGACCCGGTCTCCGGTTCGGGGGCGGCCCCCGGTCCGCCGCCCGTACGGCTCGCACCGCCGGTCCCTCCGGTGCGGACGTCCCGACCCCGATCGCCGTACTGGGACGCCGATTTGCGGCGGGCGAGATCGACGAGGAGGAGTACTGGCGCCGCCTGTCCGTCCTGGAGGAGCACTTCGCCACCGGCGGCCCCAAGGGCGGCACGGCATGAGCCCTTGCCTTCGGGGCAGTTGGCGGTATTTGGCGGCAGTTGCCCCCTGATCGCCCCGGTGGCATGCCTGATCGCCCCTGGTCGCCCCGGGTCGCATGTCTGATCGCCCCTGGTCGCCCCCTGGCCAGGCCGGAGGTCGGAGTCCTCGCCCGTGTGGGTCAGCCGACCCGCGCCCCCCGTACGCCCCTCTTGGGCGCCGCCTCGGCGGGCGTACGGGCGGGGGTGTCGTCCAGTGGCAACGGGTCCCAGCGGGAGCGGACCGTACGGGCTTCACCGGGTGCGGAGGTCAGGGCCGGAAGGGTGAACCACACGACCTTGCCGCCGCCCTCCGGGCGCATCCCCCAGCTCTCGCTGAGCGCCGCGATCAGTGTCAGTCCGCGACCGCAGGTCTCCCAGTTGCCGGCGGTCCGGATCCGTGGCAACCGGGGATCGTCGTCGTACACCGAGACCGTCAAGCGGCCTACCAGGACGCTTAGTTCGACGGTGCAGCGTTTGCTGGGGCTCGCGTGCCGGTGGACGTTGGCGAGGAGTTCGGTCACGCCGAGCGTCACGGGGTCTATCAGGGCGTCGAGATGCCAGCGCCGCAGCTGGGCGGAAACGATTCTTCGCACATGTCCGATGCATGCCGGAACGGCGTGGAGCTCCACCGTGCAGTGCCTGCTGGGCTGCGTGATCACGACCGCGACTCCCTGATGAGGTCGGGCGCCCCCCGTTCCTGGCAGGGCGAAGATCGGACCCAGCGATGCCCGCTGCACCACAGCGTCACCGCTGGTGAACCCTCAGTGATACGAGTCCAGGGTCAGCCAGACGGCGCGCTCCCGCAACCGCACCCCCACCGGTCACGGCGACGGTCAGGAACCCGGTGGACGGGCCGTTTCCAGGGCCTTGAGGAAGAGTTCCGGGGTGTCGAGGGTGAGCGAATACCGGTGGCCGTTGAGGGTGGCCAGTGCCCGGTCCCGCGCCGCGAACAGCGGTTTGTGGGCCTGGACCGACTGCAGTGGCGCACTGTCGATCTCCGTGCCGTAACTGGTCAGCAGCACCAGCCGGCCGTCGCTGATGACCACCTGCCCGGCGCGGGTCAGCGACCGCAGCGAGCGCTCGATCCGTACGCCGGTCGCGGTGAACTCGGGCTCCGCCATGGCCGGCACCTCCTCGGTGAGACGGGCGGATCCCCTCCACCGCCCCTTGTGGGCAGTTTGCCGGGAGGGCGCCCGGCGCACCAGTGCCGCTGGTCACCGTGCAGGGACGCGCTCCCTCGCCGGCCCCGGTCGCGGCGGCCCACCGGTCACCGGACGCCGACGTTCCACGGTGTCCGACACCGGGCAACTCCGCCGCGAAAGGCCCGCCCCAGGGTCTCCTTGGGGTCTCTCAAAGTGATGTTTATGCAGGTGAGAAGGGTGCGACCGGTGGTTATAGTCGGAATCAGGCCCGACGTCGTGCGCGGGCTCACATACGTCTGAGGAGTGCGCCGGTGAGTACCGCACAGCAACCCACGAGCCGGCCCGGCGACACGGTCGCGGCCGAGGCACCGATGCCGACCGTCGACGTCGACCGCTCGGATCCGGCCTACCGGGCCTGGCTGAAAGAAGCCGTACGCAAGGTCCAGGCGGACGCCAATCGCACCGCCGACACCCACCTCCTGCGCTTCCCGCTGCCCGAGGAGTGGGGCATCGACCTGTACCTCAAGGACGAGTCGACGCACCCCACGGGCAGCCTCAAGCACCGGCTGGCCCGTTCGCTGTTCCTCTACGGGCTGTGCAACGGCTGGATCCGGCCGGGCAAACCGGTCATCGAGGCGTCCAGCGGCTCCACGGCGGTCTCCGAGGCGTACTTCGCCAAGCTGATCGGCGTCCCGTTCATCGCGGTCATGCCGGCCACCACCAGCCGCGAGAAGACCCGGCTGATCGAGTTCCACGGCGGCCGCTGCCACCTCGTCCAGGACCCGCGGACGGTTTACGAGGTCTCCGCCCGGCTCGCCGCCGAGTCCGGCGGCCACTACATGGACCAGTTCACCTACGCCGAACGGGCCACGGACTGGCGCGGCAACAACAACATCGCCGAGTCGATCTACCAGCAGCTGCGGCTGGAGCGGTACCCCGAACCGGCCTGGATCGTGGCCACCGCGGGCACCGGCGGCACCTCCGCGACCATCGCCCGTTACGTCCACTACATGCAGTACGACACCCGGATCTGCGTCCCCGACCCGGAGAACTCCTGCTTCTTCGACGGCTGGCTCACCGGCGACGCCGGAACCGACTGTGCCACCGCCTCCCGTATCGAGGGCATCGGCCGGCCGCGGATGGAACCGAGCTTCGTACCCGGCGCGATCGACCGGATGATGAAGGTCCCGGACGCGGCCAGCATCGCGGCCGTACGCGCCCTGGAGGCGGCGATCGGCCGCAAGGCGGGCGGCTCGACCGGTACGGGGCTGTGGAGCGCCCTGCGGATCGTCGCCGAGATGGTCGCCGAGGGCCGTACGGGATCCGTCGTCACCCTCCTCTGCGACCCCGGCGACCGCTACCTCGACAAGTACTACTCCGACGACTGGCTGGCCGCCCAGCGCCTGGACATCACGCCTTACGCCCGCACCCTCGACGAGTTCCTGACCACGGGGCGCTGGCCTGGGTGAGGGCGTTTGGGGTGGGTGGGGTTGGTTGGGCTGGCTGCGGGACGACGGGGGTGGCGCCCGGTTGGCGGGGGCGGTACGCGGTCGGCGGGGGCGGCGCGGGGTTGAAGCGGGGGATACGGGGCGGCGCGGGGCTGGTGGGGTCGAGGCTCGGTGGCAGGCGGCAGGCGGCAGGCGGCCGATGCGGCCACGGTTAGTTCGGGGGGTAGGCGGTGCGTGGACGACCGCGGGGCCACCGGCCGACGGGGGCAGCGTCGGCTACTGGCGGGCCAGGCGGCGGTCCAGCTCCCGCGTCGACTCGCGGAAGGCCCGGCCCAATCCGGGCCTGGCCAGCGCCATGACCCAGCGGAACGGCGCCGGGCCGTCCGCCGCGAACGTCCACCGCAGACGGGTGCCGCCGCCCGCCGGCGTCAGCCGCCAGTCCTCCAACAAGGCGCGCAGACCAGGGGCGTTGGTGGTGTCGACCCGGTAGGCGTAGTGCGCGTCCGGCTCGGCCGCCAGCACCGTCTCGGCGAAACGGGTACCTCCCGTGAGCCGCACCTCCCGTTCCCGGCCGTCATGCGTCGACGTCGCCCACACCACACCCGTGAACCAGGACGACCACCCGGCCACATCGTCCGCGAGCGCCGCATAGACCACCTTGGGCGGCGCGGCGATCTCTCCGGTGAACACCAGCCGCAACGGCGCGGACTCGACGAAGTCCAGCTCGACGGCGCGGAGTCGGCGTGCCATGGATGAGCACCCCCTCGGGGACGGTTCGAATCGAGCGGGACGAGCCGGATCGCCAGGATGGATCGGACGGGACGTGATGGACGGGCCAGAACGGGGCGAGATCGGCTGGACCGGATCGGACCGGACAGGGTGGGGTGGGCCGGGCCGGGCCGGGAGTGTGTGGGTGATGGTGGGCGAGGCGGCAGGGGCGCACACTTTACCTGACGCTCCATCAGGTGGATAGTGGACAGCCCTTCACCGCCGCCGGCCGGCAGCGCAGCCTCAGAGCTCTTCGTCCTCCGGAAGCTCGCCCGCGATCATCAACTCCGGTGGCAATTCCGCGAACTCCGCCCGCGCCTCCGCGGACAGCCCCGCATCCGTCACCAGCACATCGACCTCGTCCAGTGTCGCGAACGAACTCAGCCCGACCGTCCCCCACTTGGTGTGATCGGCGACCACCACCACCCGCCGCGCGGACCGGACGAAATGCCGGTTGGTCTCCGCTTCCGCCAGGTTCGGCGTCGAGAGCCCGGCTTCCACTGATATGCCGTGAACACCGAGGAACAGCACGTCGAAGTGGAGCGAGCGGATCGCGGCATCGGCGACCGGCCCTACGAGCGTGTCCGACGGCGTCCGTACCCCGCCCGTCAGCACCACCGTCGCCGCCCCCGCACGGGGCGCCGCACCGCCGCTGGCCGCCGCCCGCTGGGCGGTGTAGAACACGTCGGCCACCCGGACCGAATTCGTGACCACCGTCAGATCCGGCACGTCCAGCAGCTGCTGCGCCAGCGCGAAGGCGGTCGTGCCGCCCGCCAGGGCGATGGCGCTGCCCGGCGCCGCCATCTGGGCCGCCGCCTTGGCGATGTCCTCCTTGGCGCTCAGCTCCAGCCCGGACTTCGCCTCGAACCCGGGCTCATGGGCGCTCGGCTCGCTGACCGGCACCGCGCCGCCGTGCACCTTCTCCACCATGCCCTGGCGGGCCAGCGCGTCCAGATCGCGACGGACCGTCATGTCGGACACGCTCAACTTGCGGGTGAGCTCATTGACCCGCACCCCGCCGCGTCGCCTGACCTCATCGAGAATCAGGGCCCGCCGCTGCTCCGCGAGGAGGTTCTGGTTGTCGCTCAACCCGCCCGTCCCTTCCGCCCGGCTTGCCATGTCGGCTCGTACGCGCCGGCTCCCGCCTGCGATCACTATGCCCTCATCCTCGCACGAGGCACCGACACCGACGCCGCCCCGACGAACACGGCCGAGGCGAGGTCCGCCGATGCATGCCGACTGCCAAGGGCGCCGGTCCGGTGATGCATGCCGACTGCCAAGGGCGCCGGTCCGGTGATGCATGCCGACTGCCAAGGGTGCGGGCCGGTGATGCCGGCTACCAAGGGCGTGGGCCCGGCGATGCATGCCTGGGGCGACGGTCGGCCCAGTGAGCTCCAGGCGCCTTCCTGGCTCCTCCCGGCGCCCTGCCCGGCCTGCCCGCTCTGCCGCTCTGCCCCTCCCGGTCCCCGCCGTCCTGTCGGCTCGCGGTGGCCTGTCGACTCCTTGCCCATCCAGGCCCCTGCCGTGCTGGCTCCTCCCGGCCCCCGGCCCCCGGCCCCCCGCCGTCCCGTCGGCTCCCGGCCCGCCATCCCGTCGGCTCCCGGTGACCTGTCGCCCCCCGGGGCCCGCCCTTCCCGAGCTCTGCCCCCTTCCGGACTCTGCTCCCTTCCGGGCCTGCTCCCCTCCGGTGTCCCGCCGGGCCGCCGCTGTCGCGGCCCTGCTGCCTGCCGGCGCCCCCGCCTGCTTCCGGAGCTCCGCCGGTTCCTGGGTCCTGCCGGTTCCTGGGTTCTGCCCCCTCGCGGAGTCCCGCCGCTCTGCCGCCCCTCGGAGTCCCCTGCCGCCCCGCCGTCTGCGGCGTCCTCTCTCCCCTCGCGCGTCGCTGCCGTTGCCGCGCCCTGCCGCCTGCCACGCCCCGCTTGGTTCCTGGCGCCCCGTCGCCGGTCGCCTGTCGCCTGCCGCGCTGCCCCGTTACCTCCGGCGCCCTGCCGCTGTCGGGGCTCTGTCGCCACACTGACGACTCCCGTAGCCCTGGTGTCCCCACGCCTCCCCCCCCGCAGGCCCTGCCCTGCCGGAGCCCCACGTCACCCGCCGCCCGGCTGCGCGCCGCCGCCTTCTCCCTCCTCGCGCCGGTGCTCCCGTCGGCCGCTGGGTTCTCCCTCCCGGCGCCCGCGCTCCCGCCGGGCTCCGCGGGCTTCCCCCGCCCCCTCCCCCTCTCCCCCTTCGGGGGAGGGGGCGGGGGGTGGGTTCGGGGGTGGGGGGATGCGGAGCATGGCGCGGATACGCCCTAAGCGGGCCCACCGCGCCGGTCCGTGTCGCGGTTCGGGTGGATGCGCCCCTGCCGGAAAGGGACAATCCTTGGTGCGCCGCACCAAGTTCGTCGGCGTACCAAGACCAAGCAGCGCCCAATGCCAAGCCGCACGAAAAGCCAAACCGCACCAATAGCCAAGCCGTACCAAGACCAAGGCCATAACAAAGACCAGCACGTCGCGAAGACCAAGTGCCGCCACCACAACGGGGATCACGAGCAACAGCCGCCGCACCCACCACTTGCGCGCACATCAGGCGCCCCACACGGCACTCGCCTCACGCGACAGCCACGACGCACAGCAGACCGCCGCACAACAACCGCCACACGACAGGCGCCACACACAGCCCACCAGGCCACACCCACGCGCACCGCGCTCGGCCACATCGCGCCGCACCAGACGGACATCGGGGGACACCAGTGGAGACCGCGGAACCCACACCGATCGACCCAGCCAACCCAACCGGCCCAACCGACTCAGCCACCCCACCCCATCCAGCCAACCCGAGCGACCCAATCACCCCTACAACCACCCCTGCCGGCCAGTCAGCCACCCACGCCGACCTACCAACCACTCACAACAACCCACCAACCACTCACAACAGCACCCCAGAAGCCCCCCTCACCCCCTCAACCTCGCCCACCCACCCAGCACCAGAGTCAGCACACGCACCAGCACCCGCGCCACCCCCGCCCACCTCAACACCACCCGCAACCCCAACAAGCCGCACCCCCACCCCCACAGCCACCCCCACCCCCACTCCCGCGACCACCCCCGCTCCCACCCCCACTCCAGCCCCCCAGCTCTCCCTGGAGTTGCTCGTTCACGGTGTAGGCGGCACCACCGCGCAGGACATGCTCGGTGATCCGCGGGTGCAGTTGATCACCGGGGACGACACGGCCGCCTGTTACCGGCGTACGGAGGATGCCGACGCCGAGGAGCGGCCCGGTGACTACCGGGGTGAGCCGGTGCGGGAGGCGTACTGCTGGTCCAACCTCACCTCGGGCAACGGGGCCCGCGCCCTGTGGTTGATCCTGGTGCCCTTCATGGTCGCCAACCTCGCGCACTGGATGCGCCCGGCCGCACCACCCGACCACCGGGCGCAGCGGATCTACGACCTCCTGGTGCGGATGCTCGCCCTCACCCTGACCGTCCTGCTCGCCGCCGCGGCCTGTGAGGTCGCCCTGGACCTCACGGCCTGGCAGTGCGCCGGAACGCCCGTGTGCGTGGCCGGTAAGTCCTGGCTCGGGTTCCTCAGTCCGGCCAACGGCGGCTGGTGGAGCGCTCCCGGCCGGCGGCTGGCGCTCGCCTCGGTGGTGCCGCTGCTCGTCATCGGCTTCCTGTGGTGGCTCTCGCACCGCACCTGGAGCGCGTACGAATCCGCCTCGCCGCCCCCACGGGTGCCGGGCAGTTCCCGCTACACCCCGGACGCCGAACGCACCGCGCTGAGCCTGGAGGGCTTCTGGTACGGCCGCCGGCTGGTCGCCCGGCTGCGGGCCGCGCACACCACCGCGGGCGTGCTCACCATCGCGGCGGTGCTGCTCGCCGCCAGCGCGAAGGCGGACGGGGTCGGAGGCCACTATTCCGTTCTCGCCGTCACCGGGCGGGTGCTGACCGCCCTGGTCATCCTGCTCGCCGCGGCCACCCTGGTGGTCGTCTGGCGCACCGCGCGCAGTGAGGCCGCGCCGGACGAGGAGTCCGACCGGCTCGTCGTCCGCGCGCTGCCCTACGCCGCCCTGGTGGTGCTCGGGCTGATCGCCGTGCACTCCGGCTGGGCGCGGCCCGGATCGCACAGTTACGGCCCGCTGCCGGGCGCCGCGGCGTTCGGTGGCATCGCCGTCTTCCAGGGCGTGCTGGTGCTCGCCCTCGCGCTGACCGCCTGGGTGCTGCAGCGCGCCGCCCGGGACGACGCCCGGAGCGCCCTGCGCGGCATGGGCGGCCCGGCCGTCGCCCTGCTGGCCTGTGCGGTCGGCGGGGTGCTCTCCGGGGGAGTGGCCCAGCGCTTCGCCGACTGGATGGACGGCGGGGCGACACCCGGCCAGGCGCACGCGCCGATCCCCGGCCCGCCGGTGCTGCTGTCCTGGCAGGCCTCGGCCATCCCCGCCCTGCTGGTCGTGTTCGCGGTCGTCGCGGTGCTCGCCGCCGTCCGCGTGCTGATCGTCCGCCGCCGGGTCGCCGCGGACGTGCCCGGCCTCTACGACCCGCGCGAACACCCCGACGAGCGCCGTACCCGGGCGATCGCCGGCACCATCGCCCGGGCCGGGCTCACCGACGCCGCGCCCGTCCTGGTCGCCGCCACCTCCGCGGTCACCCTCGTCCTCGGTGCGGGCGCGGTGGCCGGCGCCTGGCTGACCGACCGTGCGCCCGGCCGCGCCACCGAGGGCGCACCGCCCGTCGTGCACGCCGCCGCCGAGACCGCCGAGTCCCTCGGCTCCTGGCTGATGGGTGCCGGCGTCATACTGCTGCTCGCCATGGGGCGGCGCGCCTACCGCGACCACTCCGCCCGCCGCACCATCGGCATCCTCTGGGACGTCGGCACGTTCTGGCCGCGCGCCGCCCACCCCTTCGCGCCGCCCTGTTACGCCGAGCGCGCCGTACCGGACCTCACCTGGCGGATGGCCACCTGGACCGAGCGGTTCGACGGCCGGCTGGTGATCTCCGGGCACTCCCAGGGCAGTGTGCTCGCGGCCGCCGCCGTCTGGCAGCTGGACCTGGTCACCCGCAGCCGGGTCGCCCTGCTGACGTACGGCAGTCCCCTGGAGCGCCTCTACGGCCGCTGGTTCCCGGCCTTCTTCGGGCCGCCCGCGCTCACCGGACTCCACCGCGAGATGGACGACTGGCGCAACCTGTGGCGCTTCACCGACCCCATCGGCGGGCCGATCCGGCTCACCTGCGAGGACGGCCGCAGGGTCGACCAGGGGCCGCTACGCGATCCGCTCGCCTTCGGCCGTACGCTGCACAACCCGCTGCCCGCCCAGATACTGGGCCACGGCGACTACCAGGCCGACCCGGTCTTCGACACCGTCCGGGCCGAGCTGATCGCCCGGCTCGGCCCCGGACTGCCGGGAATGCCGGAGCAGCGGCCGGCCGGCGGGCACCCCGACGGCCTTCCCGCTCAAGGGAGTTCGGGCAGGTCCTCGGCGTAGAGCAGGGTGAGGTCGTCGGTGCTCGGGTCGGTCAGCTGCGCCACCCGGCCCGCGTGCCGCTCGACCATCGCCTCGAACGTCTGCCGTGCGGTGCGGCCGTTGCCGAACGACGGGCCCTTCGGCAGCACGGTGAAGTACTTCAGCAGCGCCTCGCCGGCCCCGTCGGCGAGGCGGTACTCGTGCTCCTCGCCCTGCTGCTCGACGATCCGCAGCAGCTCCTCCGGGGCGTAGTCGCCGAAGGTGATGGTGCGGGAGAAACGCGACGCCACACCGGGGTTGACCGCCAGGAACCGCTCCATCTCGGCGGTGTAGCCGGCCACGATCACCACCACGGCGTCCCGATGGTCCTCCATCAGCTTCACCAGGGTGTCGATCGCCTCCTTGCCGAAGTCCCGGCCGGAGTCCTCGGGGGAGAGGGCGTACGCCTCGTCGATGAACAGCACCCCGCCGCGCGCCCGGTCGAACGCCTCCTGGGTACGGATCGCGGTCGACCCGATGTGCTCGCCGACCAGGTCGACCCGGGACACCTCGACCAGATGGCCGCGCTCCAACACCCCGAGGGCGGCCAGGATCTCGCCGTAGAGGCGCGCCACCGTGGTCTTGCCGGTACCGGGGGAGCCGGTGAAGACGAGGTGGCGGCGCACCGACGCGGCCTTCAGACCGGCCTCCTGCCGGCGGCGGCCCACCTCGATCATGTTGATCAGGCTGCGCACCTCCCGCTTGACGCTCTCCAGGCCCACGAGGGTGTCCAGTTCGCCCAACACCTCGTCGGAGGGCCGGCTGCTCACGGCCGGGTCCGGGGCCGCGGGGGCGGCCGGCGGGGGGCTCTGCGCCGGGACGTTGCCGAGCAGCCCGGCGGTCTGCGTCGCCTGCTGCACGGCGGGCGCGGTGCCGGTGCCCGGCGCGGGCACCGCCCGGCTCTCGTCGCTGGTGCAGTCCTGGACCGTCGGCCCGTCGCCCTGTCCGGCGCCGCCCTCGGCGAACTCGTAGCCGCCGCGTGCGCACCGCTCCGTACGGCACCGTGTCAGCGTCGTGCGGCAGCCGTCGATCACATGGAAGCCGAAGCCGGAGCTGCCGGTGACCCGGCAGCTGTGGAACGTGCCGCGGCCCTCGGCGGAGACGTAGAAGCCGGCCTCGGTCGGCGAACTGACCGTGCAGCCCTCGATGGTGGGGTCCGCGCCCTTGGTGACGATCACGCCGGTCTGGGCGCCGTCGATGGTGCAGTTGGCGAGCGTGCCGCCGCTGCCGTGGTCGCGGAACCAGGCGCCGGTCGCGGCCTCCCGGATCCGGCAGTCGTCGAGCTGGACGGTGGCCCCGTCGCTCACCGACACCGCGGTGTTGCGCACCTGGGCGAGGTCGCAGTCCACCACGTCCGCCCGGGAGCCGCGGTCCAGGACGAACAGCGCGTCCGGTACGTCGTGGACCCGGGTCGCGTCCAGTACGGCGGTGGCGCCGTCGCTGATCCACACCGCGGGGTAGTCGCCCGTACTGTCGTGGATCTCGCACTGGTTGGCGTCCACCCGCGTGCCCGGGTCCCATACGGACAGCCCGTTCCGCCCGAAGTGGCGCACCGTGCTGCGGGTCAGCGTCAGCACCGAACGGGACCGCAGATCGACCGCGTTCTCCGGGATGTCGTGGATGTCGCAGTCGGCGAGGGTGAGCACCGCGTCGGTGTCCAGGGTGACGCCGTCGGCGGAGGTGCGGTGGACCGTGCAGTCGGTGAGATGGCCGGTGGCCCGCGACGCCACCTGGATCCCGGCACCCTTGATCTCGTACAGCTCGCAGCCGACCGCCTCGACCGCGCTGCCCTCGCCGTTGACCGCCAGGCCCGCGCCCGAGGCGTGATGGACCTTGCAGTTCTCCAGCCGCGGGTGCGCGCCGTCGCGCACCGTGATCCCGGTCTGCCCGGCGGCCATCACCTCGCAGTCCTCGAAGAGCCCGCCGGCGCCGTCCAGGACGCTGATGCCCACGCCGCCCGCGTTGTCGACGGTGCAGCGGCGCACCGTCGGGCGGGCCCCGCCGCGCACCTCGATGCCGGACGCGGACCGGGTCACCACCCGCAGCCCGGACAGTTCGGGGGCGCCGTCCTCCACCAGCAGCGCGGGGGCGGCCGAATCGGTGGCCTCCAGATGGAGGTCGTGCACGGTCGCCGACGCCCGTATCGTCAGCGCCACCCCGTCGGGCGGCGCGATCCGCACCGAGCCGCGCGACCCGTCCGCGCCGCGCAGCGTCACCGCGCGCACCAGCACCAGGTTCTCGCGGTACGTACCGGCCGGGACGGTGAGCACATCACCGTCCCCGGCGGCCTCCAGGGCTGCGGCGAGCGAGCTGTACTCGCCTGTACGGCGCCGCCACCGCGACGTGCCGGAGTGCGTCACCTGGACCGAGCCCTGTGCCATGGCGCTGTCGTGTCCCCACTTCGTGCGGCTGATGTCGGCCCGGCACCCCTCCGTCCGCGGATGTCCGCATTCGGGTCCGCCGGGCCCCAGCCGGGAGGCTGGCGCCCCCACCGTAGCGCGCCCGGAGGGCGCCGGTTGACACGGTCAGCTGCTGGTCAGCCACCGGGCCCGGAAGCCTCAACTCCCGGTGTCCGCCCGGCCCCAGGTCTGGCCGGCGCGCTCCCACTCCTCGTCCCACCGGCGGAAGCGGCGCACCATCAACTGCCCGACGACCAGCCGCCGGACGGCCTCGATCAGTCCGCCGGCCGCGGCGGTGGTGCCCAGGCCGGCCAGCACCGCATGCGTACCGGCCGTGCTGACGTCCATCGGGCGCGGCAGCACCCGGCCATGGCCGTCCGTCCAGATCCGGAACCCCTCACCGGGCTCCACCGGATGCGGCGCCGCGATCTGCCCGATGTGCGGACTGCCGTCGACGGCCGTCCAACGGGCGATGACCCGCAGATGCGCATCGCGCTGCGACGACGTCTCCGGATCCGGGTCGAGCGGGGCGCTGGACACCAGCCGGTCGACCGTGACCCGGACCAGATGCCGCTGCTGGTGCTGCAGCCGTACGGTCTCCAGCAGCGCGCCGTGCGCGGCCTGGCCGGCGAACCAGCCCGCCAGGGGCGCGCCGAGCACGATCAGGAGCATGGCCGCGAGGGCCGCCCAGGCCTCGATCAGGTCCGTGCGGCGCCGCAGCGGATTCCGCCGCCAGCGCCGGACTCCTGTCATCGCGCGCATCGTCGCCCCCTCTCGTGTCCGTTGAATACCGCATCCGGGGCGGTCCGCGCGAGGGTTGTGCGAAGAGAGACCAACATCACGCCCCACGGAACGCAACGTTCCGGCCGTGGGGCGTACGGCGGTCCGGCCGGGCGGTACGGGCCCGCCGTACCGCACCGGCGGGGTCAGCGCAGGCGGACGGCCAGGGTCACCTCGGCGCCCGGCAGGCCCGTCCCGGCCGGCCCCGAGGCGACCGAGAACCGGTCCGCCACCAGGCGCGCCAGCCACAGCCCGCGCCCCTTCGGCGCGCCGTCCAGACCCGGTAGCAGCTCGGGGATCACCGCCTCGCTGAACCCGGGGCCGGTGTCGCTGATCCGGCACTCCAGTTCGTCGCCGATCCGGCGCAGCACCAGCCGGCCCGAGCCGCCCGCGTGCTCCACGGCGTTGCCCGCGATCTCGTCGACGGCGAGCACGAATTCGCCCCTCCGGGGCTCGCACAGGCCCTCCCGGGCGGCGCATTCCTCGACCAGCAGCCGCAACTGCGGCAACAGCCGGGCGGTGAACCGCCGCTGGAGCAGCCGGCGGCCGGACCCCTCCGCCGGGTCCGCCGGATCCGCGTTCACCACGGCCGTACCACCTCCTCCCACACCAGCCGCGGCAACTCGTCGCCGCCCAGCCGGCGCAGCATCCGGCACTGCCCGCCGTCGCAGCGCACCTCCACCAGATCGTGGCCCACGGCGCCGCGGACCAGCAGGAGCAGACTGACGGCACAGCCCACCGACAGGAAGTGCAGCCCGGTCAGATCCACCGTCAGCCGCCGGGCCGGTGCGCTGTGCGCCAGCGCGATCTGCAACGCCCGGGTGAAGGCGCCCTGTTGGGCGGCGTCCGCCTCACCGATGAAGCGCAGCGCGCCGTCCGGCTCCCGCTCCCAGCGCAGACTGCCCAGCCGCTCCAACAGCGCGCGCGGATGCGCCCGTTCCATGGCGGTGAGCACCGCCCGGTCGAACCGGCGGCGGTCGTAGGCGCAGATCTCGGTGTACGGCCGGCCGGCGAAGAGCGCCTGGGCACCGGTCTCGCGGTGCATCATCGCCTCCACGCCGGCGCCGAGCGCGCGCACCCAGCCCATGTCGATGAACGCCCGCAGCCCGGTGTACCCCTCGGCCGTCGCCCGGTCGGTCTCGGAGTGCAGCCGGCCCATCTGGCGGGCGGCGGTGAACTCCGCGTCGGGGCGGATCACCTCGCGCATGCTGCTCACCACCAACTGGCCGCGCCGGCGGGCGCGTACCGTGCTGCGGCTGGGGAAGTCGATGCGGGCCAGCACCTCTTCCTCGGGCACCTCGGGGCAGGGCAGCACCAGGACCTTCTCGCCGCGGGCCAGTCCGAGCCGTACGAACGCCGCGACCACGTCCCAGCGCACCTCGTCATTGGCGTAACTCACAAAGGCGTGGTCCCCGGGGCGCAGCTGCTGGACGGGCAGGAGATGGTCGCTCCAAGGGTCGTTCGCAGGCATCGACACGCAGTTCTTCGTCTCCCGTCGCCTCCGCCGGCTGTGGGCGCGGCCGGCTGGGGGGCCGCGCCGGCCCGTCAGTCGAGTATCTCGAACGGGTCGCCGATCCGGATCGTGCCCGCCCCACGGGGTATCAGGTTCTGGCCGAAGACCAGACGGTCACCGAAGCGGCGGTGTCGGGCGAGGGTGCGCAGCGGTTCCTTGCCGCGCTCGGCGGTGCGCTGGTCGGTGGTCGTGACGACGCAGCGGGAGCAGGGCTTGACGACCTGGAAGACCACCTCGCCGATCCGGACCCGCCGCCACTCGTCCTCCGCCCAGGGAGCCGTGCCGTCCACCACCACATTGGGCCGGAAACGGTTCATGGGCAGGGGGCCCTCGTCGGCGTGGTCGCCCTGCGCGATGAGGGAGTTGAGGGCGTCGAGCGAGGACGTCGTGGTCAGCAGCAGCGGGAAACCGTCCGCGAAGCTGACCGTGTCACCGGGCTCGGAGTACTCCGGATCGACCGGCCGGCGCTTCTCCGGGAGGTCGAGGTACATCAGCCGGCACTCGACGCCCAGATACGCGCTGAACCACTCCGCGGCGGCGGCGCCCGCGGGCACCGCCTCGACCACGTCCCGCCAGACCTCCACCGGGAGGGTTCCGGTGTACTCGGGCACCTCGACCGTCAGCGGCTCCTTGCCGGGCGCGGTGAGGCGGAGGCCGCCGCCCGGCAGCCCCTCGGCACGCGCCAACGCCAGCGTCGGCTGCTGCCGCTGGGTGATCTGCCGGCGCTCGGCGTCCACCAGCAGCCACCGTCGGTCCCCGGCGAGCCCCCACGGCTCCACGACCGCCTCGCCGGGACCGGACCCCGCAATGGATTTGACCGGATAGAGATGGATCGACTGGAGCGCAGGCTTGAGCATGCGTTCCATCCTGCCAGGCACCTCTGACAGCGGATCCGGTGACCGGCTCAGTACCCGCGTGGGTACTGCCGGCCGTACGGATCGTCGTACACCGGGGCCGGCCGGGGCGCGACCGGCGCGGCCGGCCGCATGGCCTCGTACCCCGTGCCCGGCGCCGGGCGCTGGGGCTGCGGTGCCTGCTGCGGCTGGTAGCCGCCGCGGGCACCCGCCTGCTGGGGGATGTAGGGCGCCGGCGCGTGCTGCAGCGGGGCGACCGGATGCGCGGCGGCAGCCGGGTAGCCCTGCGCGGGCGAGGAGTGGGACGGAGCGGCCGGAAGGGCCGGCAGCGCCGAGGGCAGCGCCGGCAGATACGACGAGCCCGTGTCGTAGGGCGAGGGGTTCACCCTGATCGGCGCGATCTGCGGCGTGCCGCGCTCGGCCACGAGGCTGTCGTAGATCGGGGTGTCGGGGAAGGAAGGCGAAGCGTAGTAGCCGCCGTAGGTAGAGCGGGGGGAGGTCATGCGTCATAAGTTAAGCCCACGATGTGTCGATTGGGGAGCCTGAAAAGAAGGTTGTTTTACCTGTGCGGAGCGGCCATGGATCCCCAATGCGAGCGAACTCGGGAAAATCGGTCGCGATCGCCCGTCGGAATCCTGTAAAGACCTGGCTTCTCGTGGGTGAACAGCGGGCGTTCGGCGCGATCCGGGGCACGTTAGGTTGAGGGTGCCGCGTACGCGGGGTGCCACCACGCACGCGGCACGGCGGACGAGAGGAAGGCGCAGCATGTCGATGCCCAAAGGCGGCAACGTTCCGGTCCCGGCCCCGGCGGTACGGGTGGAACTGGGCTGGCGGGCCGGCCCCGGCACACCCGACGTCGACGCCTCCGCGCTCCTGCTGTCGTCCGGAAAGGTCCGCGACGACGGCGACTTCGTCTTCTACAACCAGCCCGCGCACGCCTCCGGCGCGGTGCGCCACGAGGGCAAGCGGGCCTCGGACGGCGCTCTGACGGACGGCCTGACCGTGGACCTCGGCGCCGTGGAGCCGGCCGTCGACACGGTGGTGCTGGCCGCCTCCGCCGACGGCGGCACCTTCGGAAGCGTCCCCGGGCTCCACATCCGCGTACTCGACACGGCCGACGGCACCGAGCTCGCCCGGTTCGACAGCCAGGACGCCACCACGGAGACCGCGTTCGTGCTCGGGGAGCTCTACCGGCGCCAAGGGGCGTGGAAGTTCCGTGCGGTCGGGCAGGGTTACGACAGCGGACTCGCCGGTCTGGCGACCGACTTCGGCATCAGCGTCGAGGAGCCGCCCCGGGCTCCGGCCGCCGCCCCGGCCGCCCCCGCGAGGCCCGTTCCGCCGCCCGCCGCTCCTGCGCCGCCGCCCCTCGCGCCGCCCGCCGCGGCGCCCGCGCCCCCGGTGGCGCCGCCCCCCGCGGCCTTCGCGCCCCCGTTGCCGCCCGGTCAACCGGCGGCGTCAATGGCGCCCCCGCCGGGGCAGTCCGCGCCGGTCTCCGCGCCCCCTGCCGTTCGTCTGACAAAAGTCACCCTCACGAAGGAGGCCCCCGCCGTCTCGTTGACGAAGCAGGGCGGCACCTCCGGGGTGATGCGGGTGAACCTCAACTGGAGCGGCGGCAGCGCCGGCAAGCGGCTGACCCAGAAGCTCGGCCGCAAGGCGATGCAGGCCATGGGCGCCCGTGGGGCCCTGCTGCCGTCGTCCGGCGAGCTCGACCTCGACCTGTGCGCGCTGTACGAACTCACCGACGGCGCCGCCGGGGTGATCCACCCCCTGGGCAACAACTTCGGCGCCCTGCACGCCCCGCCGTACATCCAGCTCGACGGGGACGACCGCACCGGCGCGGTCGCGGCCGGCGAGAACATGACCATCAACCTCGACCACCAGGCGCGCATCAAGCGCATCCTGATCTTCGTCACCGTCTATGCCGGCGCCCGCACCTTCGAGGGCCTGAACGCGACGGTCACCCTCCAGCCGCAGCACGGCGCCCCGGTCGACTTCACCCTCGACGCCTGCACGGTCCCCTCCAACGTGTGCGCCCTGGCCCTGATCACCCACACCGGCGGCGAACTCGTCGTCCAGCGCGAGGCCCGCTACCTCGTCCCCCAGCCCGGCGTCAGCCCCCAGCGCACCGTCGACCACGCCTACGGCTGGGGCCTCAACTGGTCGCCGGCCAGCAAGTGACCGCACACCGGCGGCCGCGGCTCACGGCGCCCCGTACGTCCGGCCCTTCCAGGCCGCCCCGCGCCCCCGGTAGTGCTGCACCGCCGAGTCCACCGTCATCAGGAGGTAGAGCAGCGCCGTGAACGGCAGCAGCGGCGCGGTCCACAGCGGCTGACCGTAGTAGCGCAGCATCGGCAGGTACGTCCCGCACATCACCGCCCAGGCCGCCCCGCCCAGTGCCGCGAGCACCGCCCCGCCGCCGCACAGCCCCGCCACCAGTGCCACCGGCGGCACGAGATAGACCAGGGCCAGCCCCAGGACCGTGCCGAGCAGCAGCACCGGCCGGTGCAGCAGCTGGGCGTACGCGCTGCGCGAGACCATCCGCCACAGCTCGGCCAGCCGCGGATACGGCCGCACGCTGTCCACCCGGTCCGCCAGCCCCAGCCAGATCGCGCCGCCCGACCGCTTCACCGCCCGCGCCAGCGTCACGTCGTCGATCACCGCTCCCCGGATCGCCTCCGGGACGCCGGCCCGCTCCGCCGCCTCCCGCCGCAGCAGCACACAGCCGCCGGCCGCCGCCGCGGTCCACGCCCCCGGCCGGTTGACCCGGCGGAACGGGTACAGCTGCCCGAAGAAGTACACGAACGCCGGCACGATCAGCCGCTCCCAGCACGTCACCACCCGCAGCCGCGCCATCTGGGACACCAGGTCCAGCTCCGCCGACCGGGCCGCCGCCACCAACTCCCGCAGGCTGTCCGGGGCATGGGCGATGTCCGCGTCGGTCAGCAGGAGGTACTCCGGCGCCATCCGCTCCCGCGCGAGCGCGATGCCGTGCCGCAGGGCCCACAGCTTCCCCGTCCACCCCGGGCCCGGTTCCCCGGGCGAGGTGACCGTCAGCGGCAGCCCGCCCCGCGCGGCCGCCAGCTCCCGCGCCAGCGCCCCGGTCCCGTCACCGCTGCCGTCGTCGACCAGGAACACCTCCGCCCGGCCCGGGTACTTCTGGCCGAGCAGCGAGGGCAGGCTCTGCGGCAGCACCGCGGCCTCGTCCCGCGCCGGCACCACCACCGCGACCGACGGCCAGCGGTCCGGGTCCCGGCGCTCCGGCAGCCGGACGTCGGTCCGCCAGAAGAAGCCCTGCCCCAGCAGCAGCCACACCCAGGCCAGCAGCGACCCGGCACCGATCCACTCCATCGCTCCCACGGCCGCAGTCTGCCGCACCGGCCCCCGCGCCGGACGTCCCCGGCGCGGGCCCGGCCGGACGTGTCCCGCCCGGGCGGTACCGCCCCCTGTGGCCCCCGCTCGCCGGGCCGGTATGACAAGTCGGACCTGCCGCCCGATAAAGTGTCCGGGTGAAGATCGCGCTGATGGACTCCGGAACCGGCCTGCTCGCGGCGGCCGCGGCCGTACGGCGACTGCGGCCGGACGCGGATCTGGTCCTCTCCTCCGATCCCGACGGCATGCCCTGGGGCCCGCGCACGCCCGAGGACGTCACGGCCCACGCCCTCGCGGTGGCCCGGGCGGCCGCCGCGCACCGCCCCGACGCGCTGATCGTCGCCTGCAACACCGCGTCCGTCCACGCCCTGCCCGCGCTCCGCGCCGAACTGGAACCGGACGTCCCGGTCATCGGCACCGTCCCGGCCATCAAGCCCGCCGCGACCGGCGGCGGCCCGGTCGCCATCTGGGCCACCCCCGCCACCACCGGCAGCCCCTACCAGCGGGACCTGATCGAGCGCTTCGCGCACGGCGTGGACGTCACCGGCGTCGCCTGCCCGGGGCTCGCCGACGCCGTCGAGCAGGCCGACGAGGCCGCCATCGACGCCGCCATCGCCGGCGCCGCGAGCCGCACCCCGCGCGAGGTGCGGGCCGTCGTCCTGGGCTGCACCCACTACGAGCTGGTCGCCGAACGCATCCGCGCCGCCCTCCAGCAGCCCGGCGACCCGGCGCTCGTCCTGCACGGCTCGGCCGAGGCGGTCGCCGCCCAGGCACTGCGCCGTATCGGCGCCGAGCCGGCGCCCGCGGCCACCCCGGCCGGCGGACTCACCGTGCTCCTCAGCGGCCGCCAGGCGGACCTCCCCGCCGCCACGCTCGCCTACGCCGAGGGCCGGCTGCTGGCGCAGTCCCGTACGGACACCGCCGGGGCGCTGAGCGGCTGAACGGGGCGTTCGACACCCTGCCGTAGCGTGCGAAGACGCGTACGCTGCGTCTCATGAGGGACCACCCCCACGAGGGGGCCGCAGCCCCCGGCACAGACGGCAGTTCCGACGGCGGTACCGACGGCACCGGCCGGCCCGCGGGGCCGGGACGCGTGCCCCATGGCGCGCACGCGGAGATCCCCGAGGTCTGGCACGGCAGCGCCACCAACCGCGTCCAGTGGCTGCTCGCCGGGATCGGTGCGGCCTGCCTGGCGCTCGGCATCGAGCTGGCCGTCGACAGCAGCTGGACGTCGGGCCTGGCGCCGCTGGTGATGGCGGTGGTCGGCTGTGTCGCGGCCGGCCTCCTGGTGCTGTTCGGCACGCTCGCCTTCGTTCACGTCGGGGTGCGGGTCGACAAGGAATGCCTGGAAGTGCGCTGCGGCTACATCGGGGTGCCGCGCCGCCGGATCCCCCTCGACACCGTCGTGGAGGCCGACTTCGCGCCCCAGGTCACGCCCCGCCACTGGGGCGGCTGGGGCTACCGCTGGCGCCCCGAACAGGGCACGGCGGTGGTCGTCCGCCAGGGCGAGGGCCTGGTCCTCCGGCTCGGCGACGGGCACACCTTCACCATCACCGTCGATGACGCCCAGGGCGCTGTCCGGGCCGTCCGCGGCCGGCTGCGGCCGCGCAAGGGGAGCCCGGCGGGCGCCTGAGCGCGCGGCGGGGCGTGCCGCGTGGACCGGGCGCGCGGGCGTGTCGTGAGGAGTGGGGGCGTGCCTCCCGGGCCGCGCTTCGGGACCGGGGACCGCTCCGGGACGTCCCGTAGGGTCGGAGCATGGCAACCCCCGAATTCATCCGTGATCTCCGGAGCTCCATCGGCCGGCAGCTGCTGTGGCTGCCCGGGGTGAGTGCGGTCGTCTTCGACGACGACGGACGGGTCCTGCTGGGCAAGCGGGCCGACACCGGCGGCTGGTCGGTGATCGGCGGCATCCCCGAGCCCGGTGAGCAGCCCGCCGAGACCGCGGTGCGCGAGGTCTACGAGGAGACCGCGGTACGGGTCGTCCCCGAGGGGGTGGTGCTCGTGGAGACCATGCCGCCCACGCGGTACCCCAACGGCGACATCTGCCAGTTCATGGACGTGACGCTGCGCTGCCGGGCGGTCGGCGGCCGGGCCCGGGTCAACGACGACGAGTCGCTGGAGGTCGGCTGGTTCGCCATGGACGCCCTGCCGGAGCTGGACGAGTACGCGCTGACCCGCATCCGCCGGGCCGTCG
Source organism: Streptomyces sp. NPDC059649 (assembly GCF_042734445.1). Taxonomy (NCBI): domain Bacteria; kingdom Bacillati; phylum Actinomycetota; class Actinomycetes; order Kitasatosporales; family Streptomycetaceae; genus Streptomyces; species Streptomyces sp. NPDC059649. The sequence continues at coordinate 135,468 of NZ_JBHWDV010000009.1, read as the reverse complement.
CGGCCGGACCGACGTGGTTCCACGGGATGGGGGAGGAGTCCTGAGGGGTCTTAAGGGACCCAAGGAGGGGGCCATGGAGGGCCAAGGGGCCTGAGGGGACGCCGTAGCGCTCCGCTACAGCTCCTCCGTCGACGGGTCGTCCATCGGGGCGGAGGGATCACCGGGAAGCGGGGGCAGTTGCGAGCCGTCCGGGGCTTCCGGTTCGTCCGGCCCGTCCGGTCCGCCGGGCGCGTCCGGGCCGGTGTCCTGGTCGTCCGCCTCCTCCGTGTGCATCTCCCGCTTGTCCTTGTCGCAGACCGAGATCCAGGTGCCGGTGGGTCCGCTCTCGTAGTGGCAGAACCAGCCGCGTACGGACAGCGTGCCGCGGTCGTCACCGGCCTCCCGCGGCGCCCGCAGGAAGAACTCGGTCATCACGTCCCGGGCCTCCGCGCACGGCACCGTGCCCCCGGCGCCCGGGTCCGCGTACAGCGCCACGTCCCCCTCCTGCCCCAGCGCGTCCTGGAGGCGTCCGCAGCTCACCGGCTGGCCGGGCACACCGGGCGAGCCCTCCCCGCTGCGCTGCGGCCCCGGCCCGGCACCGGTGGACGAGACCGAGCGGGATCCGCCGTCCTCCCCGTCCGCGCAGCCCGCCGCGGCCAGCGCGAGCAGCACGGTCGGCACGGTGATCAGCCTCCGCATGTGGGACTCCCTCGTGGCGGCGGTGCAGTCGGCGCGCTGCGTCGTACGACGCTAGGAGCCGGGCGGGAGCGCGGCGAACCGGGGCGGCCGATCAGGTGACCCGGCGCGTCGCGCCCGCCGGCCGGCGCACCCGCCCGGAGTCGGCAGGTCCGCCCTCCTCCGCCGCGTCACCCGGGTGGCCGGTCCGCCGTCCCTCGTCGCGCCACCCGGTGGGCGGGCCCCACCTCCCGCCCGTGAACTGTGGTGCCGCGGCACATCGGTGCCCCGCCCGCCCGTGCCTAGGGTGCGGACATGACCACGATCGGCACCCCGGGCCCGGTATCCCTCGACCTCGGCGGCCGCACCGCCCTCGTCACCGGTGCGGCCGGCGGCATCGGACGTGCCTGCGCCCGGCGGCTCGCCGCGGCCGGTGCCACCGTGCGGGCGGTCGACCGGGACGCCGCCGGCCTGGCCGCGCTGGCCGCCGAACTCCCGGACGGCGCCGGCGGCACGATCGAGCCGCTCGTCCTCGACCTGACCGACCTCGACGCCGCCGAGCGGGCCGCGGCCGGCACCGATCTGCTGGTCAACAACGCCGGTCTGCAACTCGTCCGCCCCATCGAGGAGTTCCCGCCCGAGGTCTTCCACCAGGTGCTGACCGTGATGCTGGAGGCACCCTTCCGGCTGCTGCGCGGCGCCCTGCCCCATATGTACGGGCGGGGGTGGGGCCGGATCGTCAACATCTCGTCCGTGCACGGGCTGCGGGCCTCGCCGTTCAAGTCCGCCTATGTGGCGGCCAAACACGGTCTGGAGGGCCTGTCGAAGACCGCCGCCCTGGAGGGCGCCCCGCACGGCGTCACCAGCAACTGCGTCAACCCCGGGTATGTCCGGACCCCGCTCGTCGAACGGCAGATCGCCGACCAGGCCGCGGCGCACGACATCCCCGAGGAGCGGGTGCTGACCGACGTCCTGCTCGCCGACACAGCCCTCAAGCGGCTGCTCGAACCGGAGGAGGTGGCCGAGGCCGTCGCCTACCTCTGCACCCCGCAGGCGTCCTTCGTGACGGGGGCGTCGCTGACCCTGGACGGCGGCTGGACCGCGCACTGACGGCCCGCGGGGCGTAAAGCGGCTCCACGGGAGACCCCCGAGCCCCTGGCGCACGGCGACGACCCGAAGGTATCCCTGTGACCATGCCCACCGACCCGTCCCCGTCCGCGCCCGCCACCGAACCGGCCGAGGCCCCCTTCCTCGCCCTGCTCGCCGCCGACGCCCCCGCCGAGGACTACGAGCGGCCGGTGCTGCGGGCCCGCGCCGAGGGCGCCGCGCCCGGCCGGCTCGCCGCCCTGGAGCAGGCCAAGCGCCAGGCGCTGCGGATACGTACCGAACTGGAGGGCCGCCGGCGCCGCGAGGCCGAACTGTCCGCGCTCTACGCCACCGCGCACGATCTGGCCGGGCTGCGCGACCTGGACGCCGTGCTGCGGGCCATCGTGCGCCGGGCCCGTTCCCTCCTGGGCACCGAGGTCGCCTACCTCACCCTCAACGACCCGGCCGCCGACGACACCTATATGCGGGTCACCGACGGTTCGGTCTCCGCGCGGTTCCAGCAGCTGCGGCTCGGCATGGGCGAGGGGCTGGGCGGACTGGTCGCGCAGACCGCCCGCCCGTACGTGACCGACAGCTACTTCCACGACGAGCGGTTCCGGCACACCGGCACCATCGACGCCGGCGTCCGCGACGAGGGCCTGGTGGCGATCCTGGGCGTCCCGCTGATGCTGGGCAGCGGTGTCATCGGGGTGCTGTTCGCCGCCGACCGCCGGGAGCGGGTCTTCGAACCCGGTCAGATCGCCCTGCTCGCCGCCCATGCGGCGCACGCCGCGGTCGCCCTGGACACCGCCCGCCTGCTCGCCGAGACCCGTAAGGCGCTCACCGAACTGGAGGCGGCCAACGAGATCATCCGCGACCGCAGTGCGGTCATCGAACGGGCCTCGGACGTCCACGACCGGCTGACGGAACTGGTGCTGCGCGGCGGCGGGGTGCGGGACGTGGCGGCCGCGGTGGCCGAAGTGCTGCACGGCGAGGTGGAGTTCACCGAGCCCGCCGACACCCCGGCCGACGCCCTGGACCGCTCCCGCGCCGACGGCCACGCCGTACGGGCCGGTGCCGACTGGGTCGCGGCCGTATCGGCGGGCGGCGAGGTCCTCGGGGCTCTGGTGCTGCGCGGCCACCCGGCGCTGGACCCGGTCGACCAGCGGACCCTGGAGCGGGCCGCCGTGGTCACCTCACTGCTGCTGCTCGCCCGCCGGACCGCGGGCGAGGCCGAACAGCGGGTCCGCGGCGAGCTGTTGGACGACCTCCTGGACGCCGCCGGGCGCGACCCCCGGCTGCTGCGGGAACGCGCGGCCCGGGTCGGCGCCGACCTGGACGCGCCGCAGGTCGTGCTGGCCGCCCGGGTCGATGCTCCCGAGGGGCCCGACGCCGCCGGCGACCGGCGGCGCCTGTGGTCGGCGGCCTCCCACCTCGCCGCCACCCGGCACGGGCTGGCCGCGGTCCGCGACGGCGGCGCCGTCCTGCTGCTGCCGCTCGGGCCGGACGGCGATCCGGCGCGGCAGGCGCGGGAGACCGCCGCCCGGCTGGGCGCCGCGCTGCACGTGCCGGTCACGGTGGGTGCCTCGGCCCCGGTCCCGGCCCCCGCCGGGCGGCCCGCGGCGGTCACCGACGCGTACGCGGAGGCCCGGCGCTGCCGGGAGGCGCTGCGGGTGCTGGGCCGGGCCGGCCAGGGCGCGGCCGCCGCCGACTTCGGCTTCCTGGGCCTGCTGCTCGCCGACAGCCGCGACGTCGACGGCTTCGTGCGCCGTACGCTCGGCGTGGTCGCCGACTACGACGCCCGCCGCGGCACGGAACTGCTGCGCACCCTCCGGGCGTACTTCGCCTGCGGGATGAGCCCGGGCCGCACCAAGGACGCGCTGCATGTGCATGTGAACACCGTGGCGCAGCGACTGGAGCGGGTGGGCCGGTTGCTGGGACCCGACTGGCAGAGCCCGGCGCGCGCCCTGGAGCTCCAACTGGCGCTGCGGCTGCACCAGCTCTCGTCCGCCGTGGGGCACGGGACGGAGCGGTGGCCGCGTGGCGGACGGGGCGGTGGGGCGGGTGAAACGGAGGAGTAACGGGCCGTCGCTCCGGGTGCGCACCGGCGGGGCGTGCGGCAGCGTGGACCCGGAGCCCTCCATCCCGCGAGCGCTCCGCCCCACGTCCCGTGGCCTCCCGCCCGCGGACCACGGGCCACAGATCACGCACGAAGGAGTACGACATGGCCGGCAAGGGCGCCAAGGACAAGATCAAGGGCAAGGCCAAGCAGGCCACCGGCAAGATCACCGGTGATGACCGCCTGAAGGCCGAGGGCCGGATGGACGAGGCCAAGGGCAAGGCCAAGGACGCCATGGAAGACACCAGGGAGACCGCCCGCGGCGCGAAGGAATCCGTGAAGCGCAGGACCGAGCGGTCCTGACGTCCGGCGGGGGCGCGGCGGGTGAGCTTGCCCCGTCTCCCGGAGCGTCCCACGGCCCGCCGCGCCCCCGCCGCACATCAGACCCTCGATTCCCGCCCGTCGCCGGTCGTCCCGGAGGCGGGCCGCGGCCCGTCCTCCGCCGCCAGGTCCCGGCTGCGGGTCTCCCGGGCCACGCCCACCGCGACCAGGGTCAGCAGCGCGGCGGCGATGACGTACAGCGCGATCGGTGCCGGGCCGCCGAAGTCGGCGAGCAGCGCGGTCGCGATCAGCGGGGCCGGGGCCCCGGCCGCGACCGACGCGAACTGCGCACCGATCGAGGCGCCCGAATACCGCATCCGGGTCGCGAACATCTCCGCGAAGAAGGCCGCCTGGGGTGCGTACATCGCGCCGTGGAAGAACAGCCCGACGCCCACCGCGAGCAGCAGCGGACCGAACCCGCCGGAGTCCACCAGCGCGAAGAACGGGAACGCCCAGGCACCGACGCCGGCCGCGCCCAGCAGATAGACCGGCCGCCGCCCGATCCGGTCCGACAGCGCGCCCCAGGCGGGGATCACCGCGAAGTGCAGTGCCGAGGCGAGCAACACCGCGTTCAGCGCGGTCTGTTGCGCCACCCCGGCGTGCGAGGTCGCATAGACCAGCACGAACGCCGTGAGCACGTAGTACGAGATGTTCTCGGCCATCCGCGCGCCCATCGCGATCAGCACCTCGCGCCAGTGGTGCCGCAGCACGGCAAGCAGCGGCAGCTTCTCCGCCCGGGTGGCCGCCCCCTGCGCCCGGCGGGCCTCGGCACGCTCCAACGCCGCCCGGAACACCGGCGATTCGTCCACCGACAGCCGCATCCACAGCCCGACCAGGACCAGCACGCCGGAGAGCAGGAACGGCACCCGCCACCCCCAGGCGGCGAACGCCGCGTCCGGCAGCAGCGCCGTCATCAGCGAGAGCACGCCGGTGGCCAGCAGTTGCCCGGCGGGCGCGCCGGTCTGCGGCCACGACGCCCAGAACCCGCGCCGCCGCGCATCACCGTGCTCCGAGACCAGCAGCACCGCACCGCCCCACTCACCGCCCAGCGCGAACCCCTGGACCAGCCGCAGCGCGGTCAGCAGCACCGGCGCCGCCGTACCGATCGTGGCGTGCGTCGGCAGCAGCCCGATGGCGAAGGTGGCGCCACCCATCGTCACCAGGCTCAGCACCAGCAGCTTCTTGCGCCCCAGCCGGTCACCGAAGTGCCCGAAGACCAACGCACCGATGGGCCGGGCGGCGAACCCGACCGCGTACGTCAGGAACGCCAGCAGGGTCCCGACCAGCGGATCGGACCCGGGAAAGAACAGCTTGTTGAAGACCAGCGCGGCGGCGGATCCGTAGAGGAAGAAGTCGTACCACTCGATGGTGGTGCCGATGAGGCTGGCGGCGACGATGCGCTTGAGGTCGGCGGGTGGTGGGGGAGCGGTTGCTGCGCGGGCCATGTGCACCACTTCCAGGCGGTCGGCGGGACGTGCTCGTGCCCGCCACACGGTAGGAACGCGCAGGTCAGCGGCACATGTGGCGGGACGCCATAGTTCCGGCCACGGGAGTGCGTGCCGCCACCACGAGCGACGTCGCTGTGCTCCGAGAACGATCACCGGTTACGCTCCCCCGGCGCGTATGCGGCGCGAAACGGCAGGTGGGGGAAGTGGGGGAGATGGACGGCGCATTCGACAGATCCGAGACCGGAGCCACGACGGCAGCCACGACCGGCTCCGAGAAGGGGATGAACGCAGGGGCTCAGGTGGTCGCCGCGGTGGTGCTGGTCGGCGGTCTCGCGGGGGGCATGTGGGCCATGGCGCAGGCTTCGGGGCAGGAGACCGAGGAGAGCAGGCCGGCTGCGTGCTCGACCGGGCATGACGGCGCCCGGCCGTCCCGGCATGCTTCCCCGCACGCTTCGGGGGTGCAGCTGTGCAGGGCGCTGAACCGCTCGGACCTGGCGGAGCTCCTCGGGACGCCGGCGGAGCGGGCGGAGACCGCGGACGGCAGCGTGAGCTCCACCGAGCTCGCCGGCGGCAGCAAGATCGTCACGCCCGAGGCGAAGGTCACGCTGAAGACCTACACCGTGCAACTCTCGGCGTCCTACGACGACTTCACGGTGTCCCGGATGGCCCGCCTCCTGGGCAGCAACGCGGAGAAGCGAACGGTCCTGGGGCGCCCCGCGGTGCTCTCGTCGGACCGGACCATCGCCATCCGTTTCCGCTTCGACGGCGGCAGGAGCGGCAAGGCCGACACCGCGCCCGGCGGCCCCGCCCGCCGGCTGCTGGTCGCCAGGAACGCCAAGGACGGCGGCGGCTCCTTCGAGGTCGTCGTCTGGCGCCAGGACGAGGGGATGCCCGATGACGCGGCGCTGCTCCGCGTCGCCGAGAAGGTGCTGCCGACGATTCCGGGCTGGGACGCCGACTGACGGTGCCCGGGCGCCGCTTCCGGGCTTCCGGGATGCGGGGGCCTCGGCGGGGACCGACCCTGGGACCGGGGCCCGGTGCCGGACGAGGAGGAGCTCACGTGGCGGATCGTGCGCACACCGGCGCGACCTCGCAGCCCGGGGCCCGGCAGCGGATGCCCGAGGAAGCCTTCCGCTCCCTGTACCGCCGGCTGCGCGAGCAGGCCCGGGACGGCGCGGATCCCGGGCGCGGAGCACTGGGCCACCTCACCCCCGAGCGGGTGGTGGCCGCCGCCACCGGGGTGCGGTCCGGGCGGACCGTGTCGCTGGCCGCGCCCATCGAGACCACACCGGGGCCGGACGACCCGCAGCCCGCCTCCCACCGGATGACCGCACCGGCGCCCGGCGAGGCCGACGCCCCGGGCCTGCGCTTCGCCCTCGACCGGTTCGCCATGAACGTGCACGGGGACGCCGACAGCCACCTCGACGCGCTGTGCCACGTGATCTTCGACGGCGAACTCTACGGCGGCGTCCCGGCGAGCAGTGTGACGCCGGACGGTGCCGGGGCGCTCACCTCGGACCTGGTGCGCGACGGCATCGTCGGCCGCGGTGTCCTCCTGGACGTCCCGCGCCTGCGCGGGGTGCCGTGGCTGGAGCCCGGCGACCAGGTGACCGCCGCCGACCTGGTGGCGGCCGAGGACGCCCAGGGCGTCACGGTCGGGCCGGGTGACCTGCTGTTCGTGCGCGTCGGGCACCGCCGCCGGCGCCGCAGCCTCGGCCCCTGGAACGCGGCGCGGGAGCGGGCCGGTCTGCACCCGGAAGCGATGCCCTTCCTCGCCGAACGGCGGGTGGCGGCCCTGGGGTCGGACGGCAACAACGACACCGCCCCCAGCGCGGTCGCCGAGGTCCCGTTCCCGGTGCATGTACTGGCCGTGCAGGCCATGGGGCTGCACCTGATGGACTACCTGGACTTCGAGGAACTGGTCCCGGTGTGCGAGCAGCTGCGCCGCTGGCACTTCCTGTGCATGGTCGCCCCGCTGCGGCTCCCGGCCGCCACCGGCTCCCCGGTGAACCCGATCGCCGTCCTGTGAACCCGGCCTGTCAACCCGTCCTGTGAACCCGGTCGCCGCTCTGGCGGCCGTGTCGGGACGCGGCCCTGGCGGCGGCCCGTTCCGGCGGCTCTTCCAGGTGCCGCGCCGCCCCGGGGCGTATACGTTCGAAGAGGGGTGAAGGCTACCGGCAGGTCCCGGCGCGGCCGGGGACCGCAACGGCAAGGACGGTGGTCGCGTTGGGCGGCTCCTCCCATTACGACGTCATCATCATCGGCACCGGCGCCGGCGGCGGCACGCTCGCCCACCGGCTCGCCCCCTCCGGCAAGCGGGTGCTCCTCCTCGAACGTGGTGACTACCTGCCGCGCGAACGCGACAACTGGGAATCCACCGCCGTGTTCGTCAAGGCCAAGTACCGGGCCCCGGAGTTCTGGCTCGACAAACACGGCAACGAGTTCCCGCCCGAGGTCAACTACTACGTCGGCGGCAACACCAAGTTCTACGGCGCGGCACTGTTCCGGCTGCGCCCCGAGGACTTCGGCGAACTGCGCCACCACGACGGCATCTCTCCCGCCTGGCCGCTGCGTTACGACGACCTGGAGCCGTACTACACCCAGGCGGAACACCTCTACCTGGTGCACGGCCGGCACGGCGAGGACCCCTGGGAAGGGCCGTGCAGCGGACAGTACGTCTACCCGCCGGTCGAACACGAGCCGCGCATCCAGCAGTTGAGCGACGACCTGGAGAAGCGCGGACTGCACCCCTTCCACCTGCCCATCGGCGTCGACCTCACCCAGGACGCCGACGGGCGCGCGGTCCCCTCCAGCGTCTGCATCCGCTGCAACCGGGTGGACGGCTTCCCGTGCCTGGTCCGCGGCAAGTCCGACGCCCAGGTCATCTGCGTCGAACCGGCACTGCAGCACCCGCACGTCGAGATGGTCACCCATGCCCGGGTGACGAGGCTGGAGACCGACCCCACGGGGTCCAGCGTCACCGCGGTCGTCGCCGAGCTGCCGGACGAGGAACGGGCCCGGTTCACGGCCGACATCGTGGTCGTGGCCTGCGGGGCGGTCAACTCCGCCGCCCTGCTGCTGGCTTCGGCCAACGACCAGCACCCGCACGGGCTGGCCAACAGCTCGGACGTGGTCGGCCGGCACTACATGCGGCACAACAACCTTGCGCTGATGGCCATTTCGAAGGAGCCCAACGACACCCAGTTCCAGAAGACCCTCGCCCTGCACGACTGGTACCTGGGCGCGGACGACTGGGACTACCCCCTCGGCGGCATCCAGATGCTCGGCAAATCGGACGCCGAGCAGATCCACGGCGAGGCCCCGCGCTGGGCCGGCGCGGTGGTGCCGGACATGCCGTTCGAGGTCCTGGCCCACCACGCCGTCGACTTCTGGCTGTGCGGGGAGGACCTGCCGCAGCCGGACAACCGGGTCACCCTGGACGCCGACGGACGCATCCACCTCGCCCTCGACGAGGGCAACAACACCGCCGGCCTGAGCCGGCTGCGGCACAAGCTCCAGCACATGCTCGGCCACCTGGGCATGCACGAGCACCAGTTGCTGTCCCACAGCATCTACCTGCACAAGGGCATGCCGATCGGCGCCACCGCCCACCAGGCGGGCACCGTGCGGTTCGGTGACGACCCGGCGTCCTCGGCCCTGGACCTCTACTGCAAGGCCCATGACCTGGACAACCTCTACGTCGTCGACACGAGCTTCTTCCCGAGCATCGGCGCGGTCAACCCGTCCCTGACGGCCATCGCGAACGCCCTGCGGGTGGGCGACCACCTCCTGGCGCGGCTCGGCTGACCGGCCCGCGGCGACGCGCCCCCCGACCGGGCGAAGATCGTGAGCCGGGCAGCGCAAAGCAGACCGCTGGGCCACGTCGCCGCCCCGCCACGGTGATTGTGTGACGCCTGCACCTCCGGGCCACGGGCCCGGCTGATTCCCGGTCACCGGTGGAGGAGAGGGTCATCGTGAGTTCCCCCGAGGGCGCAACCCAGGACGTGATCCCCGCGCAGCTGCTGAAGGGCCAGAAGGCGCTGGTCACCGGCGCGAATTCGGGAATCGGCCGGGCCACGGCGATCGCCCTGGGCCGGGCCGGCGCCGATGTGGTCGTCAACTACGTGGCCGGCCGCGAGGAGGCCGACAAGGTGGTCGAGGAGATCGCCTCCTTCGGGGTCCGGGCCGCGGCCTACGAGGCGGACGTCTCCGACGAGGACCAGGTCGTCGCCATGACGGACCGGATGTGCAAGGAGTTCGGGACCCTCGACATCCTCGTGGCCAACGCCGGACTGCAGCGTGACGCCTCGTTCCCCGACATGAGCCTCGCCCAGTGGCAGAAGGTCCTGGACGTCAACCTCACCGGGCAGTTCCTCTGTGCCCGCGAGGCGACCAAGGAGTTCCTGCGGCGCGGCGTCGTCCCGGAGGTGTCGCGGTCGGCGGGCAAGATCATCTGTATGAGCTCGGTGCACCAGATCATCCCGTGGGCCGGGCACGTCAACTACGCCGCGTCCAAGGGCGGGGTGCAGATGATGATGGAGACGCTCGCGCAGGAACTCGCCCCGCAGAAGATCCGCGTCAACGCGATCGCCCCCGGAGCCATCAAGACCCCCATCAACCGCGACGCCTGGGACACCGCGGAGGCCGAGAAGGACCTCCTGCGGCTGATCCCCTACAACCGGGTCGGCGCCCCCGAGGACATCGCCCACGCGGCCGTCGCCCTCGCCTCCGACCTCCTGGACTACGTCGTCGGCGCCACCCTCTACGTGGACGGCGGGATGACCCTCTTCCCCGGTTTCGCCACCGGCGGCTGACCGACCTCACGCACATCGGTCCTCGCGCACGTCGGTCCTCGCGCACGTCGGTCCCGAGGAGACTCCCATGCACACCGCGCTCACGCTGCTGGCGGACGCACCGGCCCAGACGCTCCCGGCCAGATCGCTGATGGCCTTCACCCTCGCCTCGCACATCATCCTGGTACCCCTCGGCGTGGCGCTGCCGCTGATCACGCTCCTGATGCACGCCTACGGGCTGCGCCGCAACGACGCCACGGCCCTGCTGCTGGCCCGGCGCTGGTCGGCGGTCATGGCGGTCCAGTTCGCGATCGGGGTCGTCACCGGCACCGTGCTGTCCTTCGAGTTCGGGCTGCTGTGGCCGGGCATGATGGGCCGGTGGGGCGACGTCTTCGGCATCGGGTTCGGGGTCGAGGCCTGGGCCTTCTTCCTGGAGGCCGTGCTGATCGCCATCTACCTCTACGGCTGGCGCAGACTGCCCACCCGGACCCACTTCCTGCTCGGACTGCCGCTGCCCTTCGCGGCCCTGCTCGGCGCCTTCGGGATCCTGGCCGCCAACTCCTGGATGAACACCCCCCGGGGCTTCTCCCTCGACCCCGCCGGCAACCCCGTCGACGTGAAGATCTGGAAGGCGATCTTCACGCCCATGTTCGGCCCGCAGTACTGGCACTTCGTGGTGGCCATGCTCGTGACCGCGGGCTATGTCGTCGCCGGTGTCTACGCCGTCGGGTGGCTGCGCGGCCGCCGGGACCGCTACCACCGGCTCGGGTTCACCATCCCCTTCACGCTCGCCGCGGTCTTCACCCCCGTGCAGTTCGTGCTGGGCGACTCCATCGCCCGGCAGGTCTTCCACAAGCAGCCGGTGAAGTTCGCCGCGATGGAGATCGTCTGGAAGACCGACACCCATGTGCCGGAATACCTCTTCGGCCGGCTGCACCCGGACGGAAGCATCTCCGGCGGCATCAAGATCCCCCAGCTCGACTCCATCCTCGCCGGCTTCCGCCCGGACACGAAGGTCACCGGGCTGACCACGGTCCCGGCGAGCGACCGGCCGACGGCCACTCAGGCCACCCTCGTCCACTGGACCTTCGACATCATGGTCGGCATCGGCTCCCTGCTGGTGCTGCTCGCCCTCTGGTACGCCCTGGTCCGGCTGCGCCGCCGCGGGCTGCCCGCCTCACCGTGGTTCTACCGGTGCGCCGCCGTGTCCGGTCTCGCCTCCGTCGTCGCCGTCGAATGCGGCTGGATCACCACCGAAGTGGGCCGCCAGCCATGGATCGTCTACCAGAACATGCGGGTCGCCGAAGCCGTGACGTCGACCCGCTCCACCAGCCTGTGGATCATGTTCGGGCTGGTCGTCGCGGTGTACGTGGTCGTCTTCGGCTCGTTCCTCGCGGTGCTGCTGAAGATGCGCACCCGCTGGCGGCTCGCCGACGGGACGGGTGAGGGACCGCCGCCGGAAGGGCCCGGGACGGACACGCCGGAGACGGACACCCCGTACGGGCCGCGCTCGGCGGGGAGCCGGACGTGATCGCCGGGGTCATCGCCGTCGTGCTGCTGCTGGCGGTCGCCGCCTACGCCTGCGCCGGCGGCACCGACTACGGAGCCGGGTTCTGGGACCTGATCGCGGGCGGCGCGGAACGCGGCAGCCGCCCGCGCCGGCTGATCGACCACGCGATGGCTCCCGTCTGGGAGGTCAACAACGTCTGGCTGATCTTCGTGCTGGTCATCATGTGGACCGGCTTCCCGGTCTTCTTCCAGCGCACGTTCACGGCCATGTGGCTGCCGCTGGCGCTGGCCGCCGTCGGCATCGTCCTGCGCGGCGCCGGGTTCGCCCTGCGCAAGCCCGCCGGACGGCTGGCCGGCCGGCGCCTGTACGGAGCGATGTTCGCCGTCTCCTCGCTGCTGACGCCGTTCTTCCTCGGCGCCGCGGCCGGCGGAGTGGCCTCGGGACGGGTGACCGCGGCGACCACGGCGTCCACGGACGCCTGGGCCAACCCCACCTCGGTCCTCTTCGGGCTGCTCGCCATCGCGACCACGGCCCTGCTCGGCGCGGTCTTCCTGGCGGCGGACGCCCGCCGCTTCGCCGCGCCCGAACTCGACGGCTACTTCCGGCGGCGGGCGCTGGCCGCCCTGGCCGCCGTCGCCGTCCTGGCCGTGATCACACTGTTCGTCACCCATGGCGACGCGCCCCACGTCTGGCACGGGCTCACCCACGGCGTGGGGCTCGTCTTCGTCATCGTCTCGGCGCTGGGCACGCTCGCCACCGCCTGGCTGCTGCGCCGCCCCTCCGGCGCCTGGACCCGGGTCACCGCCGCCGGCGTGGTCGCCTGCGCCGTCCTCGGCTGGGGCATGGCCCAGCGCCCGTACCTCGTCCCGACCTCGCTGACCGTCGCCGAGGGCGCGGGCGCGCACACCACGCTCCGCTGGCTGGGGCTCGTCACCCTGGTCGCCGTCGTGCTGATCGTCCCCGCGGTCGCGCTGCTCTACTGGCTGGACACCCGTGGCGAGTTGGAGAGCCTCACCGACGCCGACCTGCGGCGCCGGGGCGCCGGTGACGAGGGCTGACCCCGTGACGGCCGGCCACCGCAGGGCCCGCGCCGAGGGATGAGGACGCGATGAGCACGGACGAGATCCTGCTGGGCACCGGCCTGACCGTGGCCCTCGCGGTCGGCTCCCAGATCCTCGCGAGCCGGCTGCGGATCCCCTCCCTGATCGTGCTGCTGCCGGCCGGCTTCGTCGCCGGAGCGGTCACCGACGCCGTCCGTCCCGACAAGCTCATGGGGCAGGCCTTCTCCCCCCTGGTGTCGCTGTCGGTGGCGCTGATCCTCTACGACGCCGGTCTGGGACTGGACCTGCGGCACCTCAAGGGCGCCACGCGGAGCGTCGTCGTGCGCCTCATCGTGCTGGGCGTGCTGCTCACCGCGGGGACCGGCATGGCCCTGGTGCCTGCCCTGTACGGCGTGCCGTTCGCCGTCGCCTGCATGATCGGCGTGATCCTCGTGGTGTCCGGGCCGACCGTCGTCGCCCCGCTGCTCGAACACGTCCGGCCGTCGGACAAGGTGCGGCGGGTGCTGCTGTGGGAAGGGTCCCTGGTGGACCCCGTCGGCGGCATCCTCGGCGCCGTCGTCTTCCACTCCGTCATCTCCGGCGGCTTCCGGACCGGCCACGGCTTCCGGTCCGCCTCCTTCTTCGCCGGCCTCGCCCTGGGGGTCGCGGGCGGGATCGTCGGTGCGGCGCTGCTGTGGTTCACCCTCCGCCGGCTCCGGCTCGGCGAAACGCTCGGCACGCTCACCCAACTGGCCACCGTCGTCGTGGTGGCCGCGGGCTGCGACATGGTCTTCGACGACACCGGGCTCATCGCGGCGGTCGTCACCGGGCTGATCGTCGCGAACCTCCCCGGCTTCGAGATGCCCGCGCGCCGCCCCTTCTTCGAGACGCTCGTCCAGCTCATCATCGGCCTGCTGTTCATCGCCATCTCGGCGACCGTGACGCCGGAGTCCCTCGTCCCCGTGCTGCTGCCCACCCTCGCGCTGCTCGCCGTGCTCGTCCTGCTGGTCAGACCGCTGGTCGCGTTGCTGTCCACCGCCGGGACGGAACTCGCCGCCCCGGAACGCGCCTTCCTCGGCTGGATGGCCCCGCGCGGCATCGTCGCGGCATCCACCGCCACGACGTTCTCCGCCTCGCTCACCGCCGCGGGGCTGCGCGGCGCCGGCACCATCCTCCCCGTCACCTTCCTGGTGATCGTCGGAACGGTCGTGCTCTACGGGCTGACGGCGCGGCCGGTGGCCGGCGCGCTGGGCGTCGCCCACCCCGCCCGGGCCCGCCCGCTGCTGGTGGGCGGCGATCCCTGGGTGATCGATCTGGCCCGGTCGCTGCGCGCCGCCGGACTCGACGTGCTGATGTGGGCCGGCCCGGCACAGCAGAGGGAGCGGATCGGAGCAGCCGGGATCGAGCTGGCCGCCGGGGAGTTGATGGCCGCGGCCACCGATCCGCAGGCCCGGCTGGAGGGGGTCACCGCGGCCTTCCTGCTGACCGATGACGACGACTTCAACGCGCTCGCGTCGATCGTCCTGCGGGACAGCGTCGACGGGCCCGTCCACCGGATCGGCCCGCCCCCGGACGGCCGCGGTGTCGTCGCCCCCTACACGGCCGGTGACACCCTCTTCGGCGCCGGCCTCCCGCGCCACGCCCTGGTGGCCCGGCACGGGCAGGGCGCCCGCTTCCACGTCCAGCCCGGGTCGGTCCCGCCCCCGCCGGGGTACGAGACCCTGTTCGTCGTCCGGCGCGACGGCCGGCTGGAACCGGTCACCGAGGCCGCGCCGGTCACCGCGGAGGACGGCGACACACTGATCCTCCTCGGGCCCGCGTCCTCGACGGACACGGATACGGATACGGCCGGTTGATGCCGGTCCGGCTACCGCCGGTCGAGCGCCGCGTTCAGCGTGAGGGCCGCGTCGATGAGCGCGAGATGGGTGAACGCCTGGGGGAAGTTCCCCAGTTGACGTCCCGTCAGGTCTATCTCCTCGGAGTACAGGCCCAGATGGTTGGCGTACCCGAGCATCTTCTCGAACACCAGCCGCGCCCGTTCGGTGCGTCCCGCGCGGGCCAGGGCGTCGACGTACATGAACGTGCACAGCGAGAAGGTCCCCTCGGAGCCGCGCAGACCGTCCGGCGAGGCTCCGGGGTCATAGCGGTACACCAGGCTGTCGCTGACCAGCTCCTGCTCCATCGCGTCCAGGGTGGAGTACCACATCGGGTCATCGGGGGTGATGAACCCCACCGTCGCCATCCGCAGCAGCGACGAGTCCAGGACGTCACTGCCGTAGTGCTGCACGAACGCCTGCCGCCCCTCGCTCCAGCCCTTCGCCATGACCTGCTCGTAGATCTCGTCCCGGGCGCGCTGCCAGCGGTCGGCGGCGCCCGGCCGGCCGTTGGACTCGGCGAGCCGCAGCGCACGGTCGAACGCCACCCACGACATCACCCGGCCGTACGTGAAGTGCTTGCGGCCGCCGCGGGTCTCCCACAGGCCCTCGCCCGCCTGGTCCCAGTGGTCGGCCAGCCAGGCCAGGTTCGTCAGCAGCGCGTTCCACCCCCGGTGCCCCAGCTGGATCCCGTGCCGGTGCGCGAAGTAGATGCTGTCGCAGGCCTCGCCGTAGATGTCCAACTGGAGCTGGGTGGCGGCGCCGTTGCCGATCCGGACCGGCGCGGAACCCGCATAGCCCTCCCAGTGGTCGAGGACCTGCTCGTCCAGGTCGGAGGAGCCGTCGACCTTGTACATGATGTTGAGGGGGTCGGAGTCCTGGTCGGTGCCGGCCCGCTCGTCGACCCGGTCGCCCAGCCATTCGATGAACGCCTTGGCCTCCTCGGTGAAGCCCAGTCCCAGCAGGGCGTACACGGAGAAGGAGGCGTCCCGGATCCAGGTGAACCGGTAGTCCCAGTTGCGTTCGCCGCCCAGTTGCTCGGGGAGCGCCGCCGTCGGGGCGGCCACCAGGGCGCCGCTGGGCGCGTACGTCATGAGCTTCAGCGTCACCGCGGAGCGCTCCACCGCCTCCCGCCAGCGTCCCGAGTAGTGCGACTGGCCGAGCCAGGAACGCCAGAACGCGACGGTGTCGTCGAAGAGTTGCTGGTATGCGGCGAGCCGGATCTCCCGGGGCGGCCCGTCGGCGGCCGACGCCAGCACCACCCCGCGCTGCTGGCCCGCCTGCAGGGTCAGCGTGAAGTGCAGGTCGTCCCGGTCCGGCCGGACGTCCACCAGATGATCGTCCTCCGGTTCACGGACGGGGTGCACGGTGAGTTCCGTACCGTCGTCCGCGGCGAACACCGCGCCGTGCTCGGTGAGGTGCAACTGGTGGCCGGTGCGCCCGTAGTTGAACCGCGGGGCGATCTCGACCTCGAAGGACATGCTGCCGCGCACACAGCGGATCATGCGCACCAGTTGGTGGCCGGCGGTGACCTTCGTCCCGGTGACCGGCATGAAGTCGAGCACCTCGCCGGCGCCCGCCTCGGTCATGAACCGGGTGACCAGGATCGCCGTGTCGGGCAGGTACAGCTGCTTGGTCGCATGCGTCGCGTGCTTCGGCCGGACCGTGCAGTGCCCGCCCTTGTCCTTGTCCAGCAGCGCCCCGAAAACGCTGGGTGAGTCGAACCGCGGGAAGCAGAGCCAGTCGACCGTCCCGTCCGTGGTCACCAGGGCCGCGGTCTGCAGATCGCCCACCAGGCCGTGGTTCTCGATCAGCGGGTAGTCGTCCATCGGGGCGCCCCTCTCGGCGTGCGGTCCACCCGGATGCCACCCCCTCGCCCAGCGTACGGCGGGGGGCCGGGCCGTGGCGCGCCGAGCCCGCGACCGTGCGCCACGTGCCGGTCGCGGAGGGTGCGTGACGGCTAGGCGCAGTCCGCGTCGAGCCGGTCGCCGTGCAGGTGCCGGACGAGCGCGTCTCGGTGCAGAGCGGCGACCGGGGCGAGGAGGTCGGGGTGGCGCAGCAGGGCCGCGGCCCGGCGGTCGCGTTCGTCGGGGTGGGTCAGCCGGCGGAAGTCGGGGGAGATCCCCGTGATGTGCTCACCGCCCGCGAGGGCGGCCACCGCGTCCGCGGCGAGTCCGGGGGTGGTGAGCAGGCAGGCCGCCCAGCTGGCCACGACCTCGTCGACCCAGCTCCGCCAGGCCTCCTCAGGGGCGTCCGGGCCGGACGTGTCGGCACCGGTGAGCCAGTCCAGCCGGGCCGAGCCGCCGGGACCGACCAGCGCGACCAGCCCGGCGTCCGCGGCCGTGGGGTAGCGCAGCCAGGCGGCGACCGTGACGGCCTGCCGGGCCTGGGCCTGCGCGAGGGCCGTGTCGAGGGCGCCGCCGGTGACGGGGTAGGAGCGCAGCAGCCACTGCGCGGTGGAGGCTATGACCGGCGAGATGTCGGCGGACAACGGCATAGGTCCCTTCTGGTGGCGCTGGCGTGGTGAGGAGTCGTGGCCGTCCGGGGCGCGGAACGAGGAGCCGCCCCGGCCCGGGAGAAAGTGAGCCTCCGGAAGCGTAGGCGCCCGGCCTATCGGGCGAAATGACGCAGCTCACGCGAAAGCCACCAAGTCCGCTCGAAGGTCTGGCCAGGCCCCGCCGGAATCCCCGGTCGGCCTCACCGCCGCCGCGCCGTCGGCCTCCCCGCCGTCTCGCCGTCCCCGCCCCGGCTCCCGTCCCCGCCTCCGGGTGACAACGCGGCGCCAACCAGGGCCAAGAAGCCCGTCTCCCCGTTAGGAAACGACCAGCCCGGGAACCCGTGGTGACGCCCGCCGCACGGTGCGCGGGCAGCACGGCCCACGTTTCAGGAGGCGCGCATGGCACACGGCGGCAACATCATCGACGAACTGACCACCGACCACCGCGAGGTCGAGGACCTGTTCCGGCGGATCGAGGCCATGCCCAGCGGCCACAAGGACCGCAAGAACCTCATCGACCAGGTGACCATCGAGCTCGTACGGCACTCCGTCGCCGAGGAGCAGTACCTGTACCCGACGGTCCGCGAGCACGTGGCCAACGGCGGTGCGATGGCCGACAAGGAGCTCAATGACCACGCCGAGGTCGAGAAGATCCTCAAGAAGCTCGAAGGCTGCTCCGCCGACGACCCGCAGCTGGACCAGCTCTTCATGACCCTGAAGGACTCGGTCACCAGCCACGTCCAGGACGAGGAGGTCAACCTCTTCCCCGCGCTGCGCGCGGTCTGCTCCGCCGACGCCCTGGACACCCTCGGCGACAAGATCCGTACCGCGAAGAAGATGGCCCCCACCCGCCCGCACCCTTCGGCGCCCGACAAGCCGCCGGCCAACAAGCTGCTCGCGCCGGGGGCCGGACTGGTGGACCGGGCCAGGGACTTCGTCACCGGCCGTGGGAAGACCCTGTAGCGGCGCTGCGACGGTACGACGCCCGGCCGGGCGCAGACGCCCGCCCGATTGCGGGCGTATCGTCCCGATATGGTGGATGCGCGGTGCGGCAGATGCGGCGACCGGCCGGGGAGGCTGACGCGGTGACGGAGGTCTTCGGGTCCGCTGCCGCCGGGGGCTCCGACATGCTGCTGGACGCCCCCCTGGTCCAGGCCGTCCAGGAAACGGGGGCCTCCGCCGGCCTGGTGTTCCTGCTGCCGCCGGGCGACAACCGGCTGCACCTGACCGTCATGACGGGCATCTCCCAGCGCATCGTCGCCCCCTGGGAACAGATGCGGCTGGCCGGGGCGGTCCCGGTGTCGGACGCGGTCCGCGAGCGGCGCCTGGTGTGGGTCGCCGGACACGAGGAGATGGCCCGCCGCTACCCCCGGGCCGCCCTCGCCCTGCCGTACGCCTTCGCGGTGGCCACCGCGCCGATCACCGCCGACGGGACCGCATGGGGCGGCCTGGCACTGCTCTGGCCCGGCTCGCACCCGCCGGAACTCGCCCCGCGCGAGCACGACTGCCTCCGCGCCTGCTGCCACCACATGGGCCTGCTGCTGCAGCACGCCGCCGACACCGGCCACCCGGTCGTCCCGGGGCCGGAGCCACGGATCATCCCGGCACTGCGGACCCGCGCGCCCGATACGGCCGAGGCGCTGGCGGCCTTCGACTTCGCCGAGCGGCTGCCCGAGGGCTGCTGCGCGCTGGACCTCGACGGCCGGATCACCTTCCTCACCGCCGCCGCCGCGGAGCTGGTCGGCGCCCCCGTCGCCGAGCTGCGCGGCGCGCTGCCGTGGGAGGCGCTGCCCTGGTTGCACGACCCGGTCTTCGAGGACCACTACCGCGCCGCGGTCATCAGCCGGCAGCCGGTCTCCTTCACCGCGCTGCGCCCGCCGGACCGGTGGCTGTCCTTCCACCTCCACCCGGACGGCGGCGGCCTCAGCGTCCTGATCACCCCGGCCGCCTCGGACCAGCTGACGGACCGGGCCACCGACCGGCCCGCCGCCGCGGACCGCCCCGCGGACGGCTCCCGGCCGGGCCGTCCGGCCGCCCCCGCCGCCCCCAGCCGGGCGGACGTGCTCTACCACCTGCTGCACCTGGCCGCCGCGCTGACCGAAGCGGTCGGCGTGCAGGACGTGACGGAACGGGTCGCCAACCAGATCATGCCGGCCTTCGGCATCCAGGCCCTGGCCCTGACGACCGCCGTGGAGGGACGGCTGCGGATCGTCGGCCACCGCGGCTTCACCGCCGGGGTGCTGGACCGCTTCGAGGGCCTGACGCTGACCGCGAACACCCCGGTCGTCCGCGTCCTGTCCAGCGGCGTCCCCAGCTTCTTCGGCACGTTCGAGGACCTCCGGCGGGCCTATCCCGATGCCGTCCTGCTCGATGACATGGCCGCCTGGGCCTTCCTGCCCCTGATCGCCTCCGGCGCACCCGTCGGCTCGCTGGTCCTCGCCTACGACCGGCCCTTCCCCTGGGGCCCGCAGGAGCGCGCCATGCTGACCTCCCTCGCCGGGCTCGTCGCCCAGGCCCTGGACCGCGCCCTGCTCTACGACACCAAACACCGGCTCGCCCGCAGCCTGCAGGCCGGTCTGCTGCCCACCGCCCTGCCCCGGATCCCCGGCCTGGACGTGGCCGCCCGCTACCTCCCGGCCGGCCGGGTCACCGACATCGGCGGCGACTTCTACGACCTCATCCACCTCGGGGACCGCACCGCCGCCGCGGCCATCGGCGACGTCCAGGGCCACAACGTGGACGCCGCCACCCTGATGGGCCAGGTCCGCACCGCCGTCCACGCCACCGCCGGCGCGCCGCCCGGCGAGGTCCTGGCCCGCACCAACCGCCTGCTCACCGACCTGGACGCCCGACTGCTGACCAGCTGCCTCTACGTCCACCTCGACCTCGCCGAGCACCGCGCCCGGATGGCCAGCGCCGGCCATCCGCCCCCGCTGCTGCGCCACCCCGACGGGCACACCGAGATCCTCACCCTGCCGCCCGGTCTGCTGCTCGGCATCGACCCCGACACCGACTACCCGATGACCGAGATCACCCTCCGGCCCGGCAGTGTGCTCGCCCTCTACACGGACGGACTCGTCGAAGCGCCCGGCGGCGACATCGAGGAGGAGATCGCCGAGCTCGCCGGCCACCTCGCCCGCTCCGGGCCCCCGCCCATGGAGACCCTCGCCGACGACCTCCTCCGCCGCACCGGCCTGCCCTCACCGCTCCACGACGACGTCGCGCTCCTCCTGATCGGCGCCCAGGGCGACGGCGGCGGCACGGCCGCCGGCACCGGACGTGACACACCTGGAAGGGACCGCTCCGATGGCTGACCGGATCACCGATGTGTGGGGAGCACGCACACCGTTCGGCGCCGGCGACCGGTGGCCACGCCGCCCGGACCGGTACCTGACCGTGCCGGACGACGAGGTCGAGCACTGGGTGCCGTCCGCGTGCGTGCTGTGCTCCAACGGCTGCGGCCTGGACATCGCGGTCGCCCGGGGACGCATGGTCGGCGTACGCGGCCGGGAGGACGACCGGGTCAACCACGGCCGGCTGGGACCGAAGGGCCTCTACGGCTGGCAGGCCAACCACTCCGACGACCGGCTCACCCGTCCCCTGGTCCGGTCGGACGGTGCCCTCCGGCCGGCGGACTGGGACACCGCGATGCGTGCGGTGACCGACCGGTCGAAGGCGGTGCTCGCCGAGCACGGGCCGCTGGCCATGGCGTTCTACACCAGCGGCCAGCTGTTCGCCGAGGAGTACTACGCCCAGGCCCTGATCGCCCGCGCCGGCATCGGCACCCCGCACCTGGACGGCAACACCCGGCTGTGCACCGCCACCGCGGAATGGGCGCTGATCGAGAGCTTCGGCAGCGACGGCGCCCCCGGTTCGTACCGTGACATCGACGTCTGCGACACCCTGCTGCTGGTCGGCCACAACGTCGCGGAGACCCAGACCGTGCTGTGGTCCCGGATGCTCGACCGGCTGCACGGCCCGGACCGCCCCCGGCTGGTCGTGATCGACCCGCGGTCTACACCCACCGCGCGCGAGGCCGACGTCCACCTGGCCCTCCGGCCGGGCACCAACGTCGCCCTGCTCAACGCCCTCCTGCACGAGCTGATCAGCCACGACCGGATCGACCGGGCCTTCCTCGACGCGCACACCGTCGGCTTCGAGGAGCTGGCGGAGGTCACCGCGCGGTACCCCGCGGAGAAGGCGGCGGACCTCTGCGGCGTACCGGCCGACGACATCCGTGCGGCCGCCCGGATCATCGGCACCGGCCACCGGCTGGTGTCCACCGTGCTGCAGGGCGTCTACCAGTCCCACCAGGCCACCGCCGCGGCCGTCCAGGTCAACAACATCAACCTGGTACGCGGCATGATCGGCCGCCCCGGCTGCACCGTCTTCCAGATGAACGGCCAGCCCACCGCCGAGAACACCCGCGAGACCGGCGCCGACGGCACCCTGCCCGCCTACCTCAACTGGCAGAACGACACGCACGTCCAGCGGCTCGCCGACGCCTGGAACGTCGACGTCCTGCAGATCCCGCACTGGTCACCGCCCACCCACGCCATGGAGATCTTCCGGCACTGCGAGAACGGCTCGATCAGGTTCCTGTGGGTCACCGGCACCAACCCCGCCGTCTCCCTCCCCGAACTCCACCGCATCCGCGCCATCTACGGCTCCGACCGGCTGTTCCTCGTGGTGTCCGACGCCTTCCCCACCGAGACCACCGCCCTGGCCGACGTCGTCCTGCCGGCCGCGATGTGGGGCGAGAAGACCGGCTGCTTCACCAACGCCGACCGGACCGTGCACCTGTCCGCGCGGGCCGTCGATCCGCCCGGCGAGGCCCGCAGCGACTTCGACATCCTCCTGGACTACGCCCGGCGGATGGACCTCACCGACCGGGACGGCCGTCCGCTGCTCCCGTGGACCCGGCCCGAGGAAGCCTGGCACGACTTCATCGCCCTCACCCGGGGCCGCCCCTGCGACCAGTCGGCCCTCACCTACGACAAGCTGCGCCACGACGGCGCCGTCCAGTGGCCGTGCACCGACCGGGCGCCCGACGGCACCGAACGCCTCTACACCGACCACCTCTTCCCCACCGCGGCCGACCGCTGCGAGGACTACGGCCACGACCTGACCACCGGCGCCCAGAAGGACGCCGACGCCTACCGCGCCCACGACCCCGGCGGCCGGGCCGTACTCAAGGCGGCGCCCTACCTGCCGCCGCACGAACCGGTCGACGAGCGCTACCCGCTCCAGCTCACCACCGGCCGCACCGTCCACCACTGGCACACCCGCACCAAGACGGCGCGCACCCCCCAACTCCAGGACGCGGCCCCGGAGATGTGGGTCGAACTGCACCCCGAGGACGCCGCGCGCGCCGGCATCGCCGAGGGCGACCTGGTGCGCGTCGCCTCCCGCCGCGGCGACCTGGTGGCCCTCGCCTTCCTGGGCGGACCCCGCCCCGGCGTGGTCTTCGCCCCGTTCCACTACGGCTACTTCGACCAGACCGACCCCGACCGCCACAACCGGGCCGCCAACGAACTCACCCGCACCGAATGGGACCCGGTCTCCAAACAGCCGGTCTACAAGGTCACCGCCGTCCGCATCGTCAAGGTCGCCGATGCGGCGGTCGGCGGCCGGCCCGTCGTCATCAGCGAACCCGGCCTCAGCGCCACGACCCCGCCGCCCCCGAAGGAAAGCCCATGAGCAAGACCGGCCTCCTGCTGAAGGAACTCCACGCGTCCGAAACGGAGTTGGCGGCCGCCTACCACGCCGTGGCGGAACGCCATGCCGCCGACCACGGCACGTACTACCCCTGCCACACCCTCGCCGCGCAGTGCGACGAGCACGCCGAGCAGATCCGTGGCTGGGGCGCACGCCACGGAGCCACCCTCCACCCACCGGTCCACTCCGACCTGCTGACCGCGGCCCGGGACGCGCTGCGCCACGAGGCCGCCGAACTCCTCGGCCGGCGGCCCGAGTCCGGCCTCCTCCTGCTGCGCGATCTGCGCCGGCTGTACGTCAAGGCCGAGACCACCCACATCAACTGGATCATGCTCGGCCAGGCCGCCCGGGCCCTCCGCGACCGGTCCCTGCTGACCGCCCTCACCCCGCTCCAGCAGCAGACCCGCACCCAGTCGGCCTGGATCACCACCCGCATCAAGGAAGCCGCGCCCCAGATCCTGGTGGCCGGCGACTGAACGGGGCGGCGCGGCCACCGCCGGACGGTGCCCGCGGCTCACGCGCCGCCGGCGGGGCGGGCGTCGACGTGGTCCGGGAAGAGGGTGAGGGCCACGTGGTGGGTGTCGGCGTACTCGATGACGGAGACGATCCTGCCGTCGCGGACGGTGTAGATGCCCAGGCAGCGGTTGTCGTAACGGTCGCCGTGCACGGTCGTGGCCCTGGCCGTCCATTCGGCGACCACCCGGTCGCCCTCGGCCACGGTGCTGACCAGCGCTATCTCCATGGTGCCGGGGACGAAGGCGGGTCCCATGCCGCCGAGGAAGTCCTCGACGATCGCCTCGCGGCCCCGCCAGACCTTGGAGACCGGCAGGCTGCCCGGGTAGTGCCAGGTCGCGTCCTCGGCGAAGCTGTCGCGGATGACGTCGGCGTCGCCGTCGCGGACCGCCTCGACGTAGCGGATGACGACGGTCCGGGGGTCGGTGAGGGTGCTCATGGTCGTGCTCCTTCGTTCGTGTGCGTGCGTGAGTTCGTTCGTGTGCGTGCAATGGGCCGGGAGGTCCGGCCGTGGAAGGGAAGGGGAAAGCCGAACGGCGAAGTGTTCAGGACAGGGTGAGCACGGCCTTGCCGCGGATGCGGCGGTCGCGCAGATCGATGAGGGTGGCCGCGGTGTCGGCCCAGTCCGCGACACGGCCGATCTCCGGGTGCAGCCGGCCCTGTTCGGTCAGCCGGACCAGCGCCGCCAGGTCGTCGTCGAGGCGGGTGTCCGCGTCGAGGTAGTGGAAGTGCCGGAGCACGGCCGACTCGGGGCCGCGGAAGAACTCGAAGAAGTCGAGCGTGACCGGGGTGCGGCTGGCCTGCCCGAACCAGATGAGCGTGCCGCGCCGGGCCAGCCGCGCCAGCGCGAGCGGAAGGGCCCGGCCGCCGGTCGACTCCAGTACGAGGTCGTAGGGGCCGCTCGCGTCGGCGACGTCATGGACGATCTCGGCGGCGCCGAGTCCGGCCAGCCGGGCGCCGCGTTCGGCGTCCCTCGTCACGGCGGTGACCTGCGCCCCCGCCGCGGCCGCGAGCTCGGTCACGTAATGGCCCACGCCGCCGGACGCACCGGTCAGCAGGACCCGCCGGCCCACCACGGGCCCGGCCGCGCGCAGCAGCCGCACCGCGGTGAGCCCGGCCAGCGGCAGCGCCGCGCCCTGGAGCACCGACACCCCGTCCGGCAGCACCGCGAGCGCGTCCGTCGGCACCGCCACGTACTCCGCCCAGCCGCCCGCCATGGGGTGGCCGACGACCCGGGTGATCCCGGACGGCCCGCTCCCGTCGGCGGCCGGCTGCACCACCAGCCCCGCGACGTCCTTCCCGGGGCGCTCGCCGGGCACCGGCCGCTCCAGCTTGAACGTCTCGCCCCGGTTGACCGAGAACGCCTCGACCTTGACCAGCGCCTCGTGGGGGCGCGGGGTCGGCTCGGGGACGTCGGCGAGTACGACCGGCTCGGCGGGATCCCCGGTCGGTATCAGCGCTTTCATCGTGGTCGGTCCTCCTTGGTGGCTTCCGGGGCCGCCCCCGGTGCGACGCCCGGTGCGGCGTCGAGGACCATCTGACCGGGCGGTGCGGTGGCCCGGCCAACAACCGAACGGACCGGCCGACAACGCGTGGTTGTCGCATAAGGTCAGCGGCATGGATCTCGACCTCGCCCTGGTCCGTGCGTTCACCACGACCGCCGGGACGCTGCACTTCGGGCGGGCCGCCGAGCAGCTGAAGACCAGTCAGCAGGCGCTGTCCAAGCGCATCGCACGGCTGGAGGAACTGCTGGCCGTGCGGCTCTTCGTGCGCGAGGGCGGCGTCCGGCTGACCGAGGCGGGCGAGCGGTTCCTGCCGGCCGCGCACGAGGCGCTGGCGGCGGGCGAGCGCGCGCTCGCGGCGGTGAGCGGGTCCGGCCCGGCCGTACGGATCGACACCTGGGGCCACCTCTACGCACCGATGCGCACCGTCGCCCAGGCCGTGCAGGCGCTCGGGCCGGTGCGGCTGGAGCCCGGGCCGGGGCGCGACTGGCCCTCGGTCGCGCAGGCCCTGCTGCGCGGCGGGACCGACCTGGGCTTCGGCCGGGTGCACCCGCTGTCCGGCGGCCGCGACGCGGGGCTCACCCAGCGGCTGGTGCGGCTGGAACCCGTCGACGCGGTGGTCGGCCCCGGCCATCCGCTGGCCGGCGCTGAGGCGCTGCGCCCGGCCGACCTGCGCGAGAGCACCCTGTGGTGCCCGGCCGAGCTGACCCGGCTGGACTTCCTCCGCCGCTTCGCCGACGCCTTCGGCCTCACCCGGCGGCAGGACGGCCCCAACCTCGGACTGGACCACCTCGTCCAGCACCTCCGCGGCGACACCGCGTGCTTCACCCTCTTCCCCGCCGACGCCCCGCTGCCCGACCACGCGGGCCTGCGCGCCATCCCGCTCGTCGAGCCGGTCCCGCTCTACGCCTGGTCGCTGGCCTGGCGCGAGTCCACCCGCCACCCGCTGCTCGACACCCTGCTCCGCGGCTTCACCGAAACCGGCCGCTCCCGGCGCTGGCTGGACTACGCCCCGCGGCGCGACTGGCTCCCCGACACCGACCACGCCAAGCTCGCCGCGGGCCGGTAATTCCCTGGGCCGGGGGCCGCATCCCTAACTGCCGCGCGGCGCCTCGCGGTCGATGAGGGTCTGGACACCGTCGAGGATGCGGTCCAGGCCGAAGGCGAGCGGGTCCTCGGCGGCGGGGGCGAAGGCACCGGCGGCGACGGCCCTGGTCAGGGCGGGGAAGCGGTCGGCGTGCCGGTCGAGGAGCTCGCCCGTGAGGCGGTTCCACTCCTCGTCCTGCTGCGCGTCGAAATCCAGCAGCTGCTGGGCGAGGTTGCGGATCAGTCCCACCACGAGCAGGAAGACCTGGTGCCGTTGGGCCGCGGTCAGACCGGTCGGCTCCAGAGCGGCCAACGCGGCGTCCAGCCAGCCCAGTTGGTGGGGGCCCAGGGCCTGGCGGCGCATCGCGGTGGCCGTGAGCAGCCAGGGGTGGGCCTGGTAGACGGCCCAGGACCGGCGGGCCCACTCGGTCAGCCGCGGCCGCCAGCCGTCTCCCGCCGCCGAGAGGTCGGGCCGCTCCGCGAGCACGGCCTCGACCATCAGCTCGACCAGTTCGGCCTTGCCGGGGACATAGCGGTACAGCGCCATCGCCGAGACGCCGAACGTGCCGGCGACCTTGTTCATGGAGACGGCTTCCAGGCCCTCGGCGTCGGCCAGCGCCACGGCGGCCTCCGCTATGCGGTGGGGGGTGAGGCTGGGCTTGGGCCCGCGGGTGGGCCGGCCCTGCTCGTTCCACAGCAGCGCGAGGCTCGCGCGTACGTCCCGCGCCTCCTTGGCCTTGGTGGTCCTGGCCACGGCGGTCCTCCTTCTCCTCGCGGTCGAACGGAAGCCGGTTGACGTCCGCTCCAACTGTATATACCGTAAAGCTCACTGCTGATGGCATAAACAGTTTAGGGGGAACACACTCATGATGCTCGGAACCGTTCTTGCTGTGTCCGGTGCCGCCGTCGTCGCCGGGCCGGCGGCCGGGCTGCTGGGGTACCGCCAGGTCAAGCGCGCTTCGCTGGCCCAGAAGCTGCGCATCACCGCGCCCGGGGGGATCGACGAGGCCGGCTTCGTCCGCCTCGGAGGCATCGACCAGTACGTCTCCGTGCGCGGCGAGGACCGCCGCAACCCGGTCGTCCTGGAGCTGCACGGCGGCCCCGGCGCCTCCAACCTGGTCTTCGCCCCGCGCACCCGCGCCTGGGAGAAGCACTTCACGATCGTGCGGTGGGACATGCGCGGCGCCGGCAAGACCTTCGGCCGGGGCGGCCCGGCCGGGCAGGGCGAGATGAGCCTGGACCGGCTGCTGGCCGACGCCCTGGAGCTGACCGAGCACCTCCGCGCCCGGCTCGGCGTCGGCAAGGTCCTGCTGGTCGCCAACTCCTTCGGCTCCGTGGTCGGGCTCCGCCTGGCCCGCAGCCACCCGGAGCTGTTCTCCGGCTACGTCGGCACCGACCAGAACATCGTCGCGGGCGGCCGCGACCGGTCCTCCTACGATGCGCTGTGCGCGCGCCTCCGGGAGTCCGGCAAGCGCAAGGAGCTGGCCGCCGTCACCGCCACGGGCCCCGACGCCACGGCCTGGAGCCCCGAACAGTGGTCGCAGTACGCCAAGTTCGTCGTCACGTCCGACCCGCTGACCTACGACACCATGAAGACCGTGGTGATCCGGTCGCTCTGGTTCTCCCCGCTGCACAGCCTCCGCGAACTGCGCACCTACCTCAAGGGCATGAACTTCTCCGAGCAGCTCGGGCCCGAGGCCACGGGCATCGACGAATGGGCCGAGGGGACCGCGTTCCGCATCCCGTTCTTCCTGTTCCAGGGCGACCGTGACGTGCTCACCCCGCCCGAGCCCGCCCGGCGGTTCTTCGACGACGTCACCGCACCGGTCAAGGACTTCGCGCTCATACGCAACGCCAGTCACTTCGCGTCGTTCCGGCACCCCGACCAGTTCCTGGACCTGATGCTCACCAAGGTGCGGCCCGTGGTCACCGGCCGGCCGGTCGCCCACTGAGTGCGGAGGGGGGCGGGCGAGCTCCGGCGAGGCCCGCCCGCAGAGGTCAGACCGCCGGGGTCGCCGCCCAGCTGGCCAGCAGTCGCAGGCGTTCCTCGGTCTGCGAACCGGGCTCCGGCGTGTAGACCACCAGCATCTGGTCCGGCACCCCGGAGACGGTCAAGGTCTCGTACGGCATGGTGAGTTCACCCACCACGGGATGCCGCATGCGCTTGGCACCGGAGGTCTTCTCCTTGACCAGGTGGTCCGCCCACAGCCGGCGGAAGTCCTCGCTGCCCAACGACAACTCGCCCACCAGCGTGGCCAGTTGCCGGTCCTGCGGATGGCTGCCCGCGTCCAGGCGCAGATAGGCGACCGTCTCCGCGGCCACCGCCGGCCAGTCGGGATACAGCTCGCGCGCCTGCGGGTTGAGGAACACCTGGCGCGGCATATTGCGCTCCTCGGGCGGCATCTGGGAGAAGCCGACGACGGCATCGCCCAGCGCGTTCCAGGCGAGCACGTCCATGCGGCGGCCGAGGATGAACGCGGGGACCCTGTCGATGCTGTCCAGGAGGAGACGCAGGCCCGGGCGGACCTTCTGGGGCGCGGCTCCGGCGGCGGCCCTGCGACGGGCGGCGGGGCGGGCCACCGTCCGCAGGTACTCCTGCTCGGTGTCGTCGAGGCGCAGGACGCGCCCGACGGCGTCGAGCACGGCATCCGAGACGGACGGGCCACGGCCCTGTTCGAGGCGGATGTAGTAGTCGACGCTGACGCCCGCGAGCTGCGCGACCTCCTCCCGCCGCAGGCCCGGCACCCGCCGCCTGCCGTGACCGGGCAGCCCGACCTCCTCCGGCTGGATACGGGCGCGCCGCGAGCGCAGGAAGTCGCCGAGTTCCCGGTCCGGGGATATGTCCATGACGCGATCCTAGGCGCCGGGAGCCGGTCCGTTCCTGGTACTGCCAGACCCAGGAAAACGGCAGCCCTGGGTAAGTGCGACGGCCGGGCCCAAGGTGGGATCAGCCCCGGGAGACGCCCGGCGGCAACCCCCTCTCACCAGGAGTTCCCATGTCGTACGACACCCTTGCCGGCCGTACCGCCGTCGTCACCGGAGCCGCCAGCGGGATGGGCGAGGCCACCGCCCGGCTGCTCGCCTCGCACGGTGTGCGGGTGGCGCTGCTCGCCCGCCGGGCCGAGCGGCTGACGGAACTGGCCGGCACGATCGAGGCGGCGGGCGGGCAGGCCCTCGCGGTCGCCACCGACGTCACCGACCCGGCGTCCGTGGAGGCGGCGGCGGAGCGGGTGCACGCCGCGTACGGCCGGGTCGACCTGGTGGTCAACGCGGCGGGCGTGATGCTGCCGAACCCGGTCACCGAGGGCCGCGCCGACGAATGGCAGCGGATGCTCGACACCAACGTGGCCGGCGCGCTGCGCGTCATCCGTGCCTTCACGCCCGATCTGATCGCGGTGGCGGAGTCCGGCCGTACCGCGGACCTGGTCAACATCTCCTCGATCGGCGCGCACATCCCCTTCCCGAACTACGCGGTGTACGGCGCGACGAAGGCCGCGCTGACGTACCTCTCGCAGTCCCTGCGCACGGAGCTGGGCCCGCGCGACGTCCGCGTCACCAACATCGAGCCGGGCCTGACGGACACCGAGCTGGGCGGCCACATCGACAACGCGGAGCTGTCCGGCCAGCTGGACGGGATGTTCGACGCCCTGCTCGGCCTGTCCGCGGACGACATCGCGGACCTGATCGCCTACACGACCAGCCGCGCCCGCCACGTCAATCTGCGCCAGGCCATCGTGCTGCCCACGCGCCAGGCGTGAGCCGGCGAGGCGGGAGAGGCCCGATGTGAGACCCCGCACATCGGGCCGGTGAATCTGGCCGGTCCGCGCTCTTTCCGTGTATGCCTGGTATTCGCTCTCGCCCGGTTTCGGGGCGGAGTGACCGGGATTACGTCGTGATGCACCGATGGCGCAGCGCAATCATCGGAGATCCCGTATTCGCAGTTCTTTGTCGAATTCCGTATTCATTGGGGGAATTTCCGAGAGGGGCAGCAGAACCGTGCATCGTCTGAAGGTGGCCGCGACCACACTTGCCGTCGGGGCGCTCGTTTCCGTCCCGGCGATCGCCGAGGGCGCCGCGAAGTCCTCGTCCCAGCCGTCCACCACCACCCGCCCCTTGGCTGCCACCGCGCCCCGGCCCGCATCGGCCGGGCCGGCCGGAATTCCCGGCAGCTGGACGACGAAATTCGCCGATGAATTCAACGGGACGACGCTGTCCCGCACCTGGACGCCCGGCTGGTTCGGCACCGGGGTCACCAAGCCGGTCAACAGCAAGGAACAGGCCTGCTACGACTCCCGCAATGCCACGCTGCCCGGTGACGGCGCCCTGCATCTGAAGGTCAAGGCGGGCCGTTCGACCTGCGGCGGACAGACCAAGCCGAACACCGGGGCGCTGGTCAGCAGCAACGGCCGGTTCTCCTACACCTACGGGGCCGTGGAGTGGCGTGCGTACCTCCCCTCCGCCGGCACGCAGATAGCCAACTGGCCCGCCCTGTGGTCCAACGGCCAGAACTGGCCGACGGACGGCGAGAACGACACGATGGAGGGGCTCGGCGGAAAGGCCTGCTTCCACTTCCATTCGCCCTCGGGGGGCCCGGGTGGTTGCGCCCCCGGCAACCTCAGCGGATGGCACACCTTCGGCGCCGACTGGGAGCCGGGCAGCGTCACCTACTACTACGACGGCGTGAAGGTCGGCCGGATCGCGACGGGCATCACCAGGTCCCCGCAGTACCTCATCATGGACAACACCGTGTCGTCGACGATCGGCGGACCGACCGTCCTGCCGGCGGACATGAAGGTCGATTACGTACGGGTCTGGCAGCACTGAGGCCCGCCGGGCGGGGTGACCCGGCCAACCGCCATACTGCGTGCGATCTTTCTCCCCGCCCGAAGGGAATCGCACGACGTGAATCCGCCTGCCTCCGCCTCCTCCACCCACACCTCGGTCGTCATCGTCGGCGCCGGGCCCGCCGGGCTCACCGTCGCGAATCTGCTCCGCGCGGCCGGTGTCGACTGCGTGGTACTGGAGGCGGAGAGCAGGGAGTTCATCGAACGACGGCCGCGCGCCGGCTTCATCGAGGAATGGGCGGTGCGCGCCCTGGACCGGCACGGCCTGGCCGGCCGGCTGCTCGAAACCGCCGAAACCCAGGCGCAGTTCGAGTTCCGCTTCGACGGGCGGCGGCACACCTTCCGTACGGCCGAACTGACCGGCCGGCGGCACTTCGTCTATCCCCAGCCGCTGTTGGTCACCGACCTGGTCGCGGCGTACGTCGACGAGGCGGGCGGCGACGCCCGCTTCGGCGTGCGTGACGTCCGGCTGCACGACATCGACGGCGACCGGCCCGCCGTGTCGTACACCGATCCGCGGACCGGCGCACGGCACCACATCGCCTGCGACATCATCGCCGGCTGCGACGGCGCGCGCGGCGTGACGCGGGCCGCGATCCCCGCCGGACGGACCGCCCTGACCCGCTACGACCACGGCGTCGCCTGGCTCGCCCTGCTCGCCGAGGCCCCGCCGTCCGCCGATGGCGTGGTCTTCGGCATCCACGAGCGCGGTTTCGGCGCCCATATGGCCCGCAGCCCCGAGGTCACCCGCTACTACCTCCAGGTCCCTCCCGGTGAGGACGCGGACAACTGGCCGCACGCCCGCGTCTGGGACGAGCTGCACACCCGGCTCGCCGCCGCCGGCGCCCCGCCGCTGACCGAAGGGCCCTTGCGGGAGAAGGTCGTTCTGGACATGCACAACTACGTGGTGGAGCCGATGGCGTACGGCCGGCTCTACCTGGCGGGCGACGCCGCCCATCTGGTCGCGCCGATCGCCGCCAAGGGCATGAACCTCGCGATCAACGACGCCCTGCTGCTCGGTGAGGCGCTGATCGCGCACCACCACGGCGACGACACCGGCCTGGCCGGCTACTCGGACGCCGGCCTGCGGCGGGTCTGGCAGTACCTGGAGTTCTCCCAGTGGCTCTCCGAGACGCTGCACGGCGCCTCGTCCGGCGACCGGTTCCGGGCCGGCACCGCCTCGGCCCGGCTGCGGCGGCTGCTCGGTTCCCGTGCGGCGGCCGAGGCGTTCGCCGGTCTGTACCTGGGCGAGGAAGCCGATCTGTGAGGGCGCCGATCGGTGAGGCCGCCGATCTGTGAGGGCGCCGGCCCGGCGGACCGGGCCGGACGGCTTCCGGTGGCACGGCTCACAGGGAGCCGGAGGGTGACGCCCCGCAACGCTGGGTACGGGCCTCATGATCGCCGGGCGGGATACCGCACCGAAGTGGTAGAAATTCGGCGAAACCATCGATGAGCCGCCAGGGAGAAGGGAGACACCATGTCCTCGAAGCGCCGTCGCAAGAAGAAGTCGCGCCGTAAGAGCGGAGCCAACCACGGCAAGCGGCCCCAGTGCTGAGCTGAGGGCCCGACCGCCCTCGCCCGTAGCCGGCACCCCTGGGGATGACCCCGTCAACCCCACGGGCGCCGGCTACGCCTCCGTCCGGCGGAGGCAGCGCCCGGCGGAGGCAGCGCCCGGATCGTGGCTTCTTCAGGGCATCGCCAAAGGCTTCGTCAGGGCTTCGTCAGGGCGTCGGCTATCCGGAGGGTGGCCTGGACCTGGGTGGCGTCGCGCCGGACCGGGTTGAACGACAGGACCGCGCGCCGCTGTTGGTCCCGCGTGGCGACCATGGCCGAGGCGTAGCCGTAGCGTTCGCCGGTCTTCCCCCAGAAGGTGATCCCGTTCACCGTGACCGTCTGCAGGCCCGCGCTGTAGCGCGCCGGGGTGCCGTCCGTCATCCGCACCTCCTCCGGCGGCAGCGTGAACATCCGGTCCAGCTCACGGCCCGGCAGCAGCTCACCGGAGAACAGCGCGGTGAGGAAGCGGTCCAGATCGCCGGTGGTGGAGATCATCTCGCCCTCGCCCCAGGAGTCCGACTGGTCGAAATCGGTGATGTCCAGCAGGGTCCCGTCCGTCATCTTCAGATAGCCGTGCACATGCGGGCCGTGGATCCGCGGGTCGTTGCCCGGCACGCAGGTGTGCCGCAGGCCGAGCGGGCGCAGGATGCGGTCGGCGACGACCTCGCCGTACGGCCGTCCGGTCAGCCGCTCGATGAGCAGCGCCAGCAGGACGTAATTGATGCCGCGGTACTCCTGTGTGCTGCCGGGCGGGAACTTCATCGGGCCGTGCGGGAGGAGCGCGACGAGCTGCCGGGGCGTCCAGCGGTCGTAGCGGTGCCGGGCGACGGCCTCGGGAGTGGACATATCCGGTTCGCCCTGCTCGTGGGGGAGTCCGCTGGTGTGGTTCAGCAACTGCAGCACCGTGATCGGCGGGAACGTGGCCGGCAGCACCCCGGGCAGCTGGCGCTGGATCGGCGACTCCACCGCGACCCGGCCCTCGGCGGCCAGCTGGAGCACCACCGTGGCGACGAAGACCTTGGTGATGCTGCCGATGCGGAAGGTGTCGTGGGCCCGGACCGCCCGGCCGGTGTCCCGGTCGGCGACGCCCGCGGTGCCGTACCACCGTCCCGCCGAGCCGCTCACCCGCACCTGGGCCGCGGTCAGCTGCGGATGCTCCAGATCGCCTATGGCGGCCCGCAGCGCCGGAACGTTCAGCGGAGGCACCGGGGGAGCGGGAGGGGCGGACGCGGCGGACGGGGTGGACGGGGTAGAGGGGACGGGCCGGTGCGGCGGCCGCGGGCCGGGAACCCGGCCGGCGGCCCGGGCGAGGCCCGACGTCGCCAGGACCGCCGCACCGGACAGCGCCACACCCACAACTGCCCTGCGGGACAAGGAAGAAGAACTCATGTGACTCAGCATGAGGAACATCCGCCGCGATTCCGTCAGGGCTTTCCCTGACCCGTCCCTGAGAGAGCCCTGACCCAGCCCTGACCCGGCCCTGATCACCGGTGCACGGCAGGCCACGAAGGGCACCTCAGACCATGACACTCATCCTCAAACCCCCGGGTAACAGGAAAGATCCGTATGTGATCTAGAATCGACGGATGATCTTCATTGTCGTCAAGTTCCCCGTGAAGCCCGAGTACGCCGAGGAGTGGCCGCAGCGCGTCCACGCCTTCACCGGCGCCACCCGTGCCGAACCCGGCAACCTGTGGTTCGAGTGGTCGCGCAGCCTGGAGGACCCCAACACCTACGTACTCGTCGAGGCGTTCCAGGACGACGCCGGCGAGGCGCACGTCAACTCCGACCACTTCCGGGCCGGTCTGGAGGCCATGCGCCCGCTGCTGCGCCGTACCCCCGAGATCGTGAGCACCACCATCGAGGGCGCCCACGGCTGGAGCGCGATGGGCGAACTCACCATCGATTGAGGACGAGACCGACCGACGACGAGACCGACCGACGACGGGCGACCGTACCGGCTCCGGCCCCGGCCCGGCCCGGCCCGCTCAGCCGACCAGGTGGTCGAGGAACCAGTCCCGGGCGAGCTCGGCGACCTGGTCCAGCGCGCCGTGCTCCTCGAAGAGGTGGGTGGCGCCGGGGATGACGTCGAGGCGGGTCTCGCAGCGCAGTGCGGATTCCGCCTCGCGGTTGAGGTCGAGGACCAGCGGGTCGTTGCCGCCGACGATCAGCAGGGTCGGCGCGCGGACGCCGGCCAGCAGCGGCCCGGCGAGGTCCGGGCGGCCGCCGCGCGAGACCACGGCACCGACGTCCGCGCTGGGGGAGGCGGCGGCGCGCAGCGCGGCGGCGGCCCCGGTGCTCGCGCCGAAGTAGCCGATCGGTACGGGGACGCGGCCGCGCAGCCACTCGGTGGCGTCGGTCAGCCGCTCGGCCAGCGTCTCGATGGCGAAGACGTTCGCCCGGTTGGCCTCCTCCGCCGGTGTGAGCAGGTCGAAGAGCAGGGTGCCCAGGCCCGCCCGGTTGAGGGCGGTGGCGACCAGCCGGTTACGGGGGCTGTGCCGGCTGCTCCCGGAGCCGTGGGCGAACATCACGACCGCCTTGGCGCCCGCCGGCAGGTTCAGATCGCCGGTCAGCCGGACCCCGGCGGCGTCGATGGCCACTTCCTCCTCGACGTCCACGTCCTCCACGGGGGCCGCGCCCTCCTCGGGGCCCAGGTCGTCCCCGGCGCCCGAACCCTCGTCGGCGGCCGTGCCGGCACCCGTGCCGGACCGGGCGGCGGCCTGTGCCAGCAGGGAGACCACTTCGTCGTCGGGGGTCTGGGAGAAGTCCTGGTACCACTCGCCCACGGCGGAGAACCCGAACGGCGTGGAAAGACAGACGAATTCATCGGCACTGTTGCGGAGTCGTGCGGCCGCGTCCGGAGGTGCCACCGGCACGGCCAGCACGACCCGGGCCGCGCCCTGCGCCCGTACCACCTCACAGGCGGCGGCCGCCGTGGAGCCGGTGGCGATACCGTCGTCCACCAGGATCGCGGTCCGTCCCTCCAGGGACAGCCGGGGGCGTCCGGCGCGGAACTTCTCCGCCTGGCGTACCAGTTCCGCCTCCTCGGCGCGTTCGACGGACGCCAGGTCCGCCTGGCCGAGGTGGCCGCGACGGACGATGTCGTCGCTGATCACCCGCACCCCGCCCTCACCGATGGCACCGAACCCCAGCTCGCGCTGGTACGGGACGCCCAGTTTGCGGACCACGATCACATCGAGCGGCGCATGGAGCGCCCGCGCCACCTGGAAGGCCACCGGGACCCCGCCCCGCGGCAGGCCCAGCACGACGGGCTCTTCCCCCGCCAGCTGTCGCAGCGCTTCGGCAAGGCGCCGACCTGCGTCGACGCGGTCGGTGAACAGCACGATGCGCACCCCCTGCCCAGGGGACGGATGTCACGTCCATACCTGTCTCGGACCCCGTACACCTGTCTCCGACGTAACCGCAACCGGGGGACGGGCGCAAGTCGGGCCGGCCGCCGCCCGCCGTAGGGGCACGACGGTGGTTACCGTCGTGCACATGGAGAACATCCGGGCGGTGCTGATCGATATCGACGGGGTGCTCACGGTGTCCTGGAAGGCGCTGCCGGGCGCCGTCGAGGCCATGGAACGGCTGCGCGCCGCGGACCTCCCGCTGGCCCTGGTCACCAACACCACCTCGCGCACCCGCGCCGAGATCGCCCGGCGACTGACCGGGGAGGGGTTCCCCGTCAGCGCCGACGACATCCTCACCGCGCCCGCGGTCACCGCCGCCTACCTGCGGGAACACCATCCGGGAGCACGCTGTCTGCTGATCAACAGCGGTGACGTCCGGGCCGATCTGGAGGGCGTCGAGATCGTGCCGGTCACGGACCGGCCGGAGACCGACTCCGGCGCGGCACCGGAGGTGGTGGTCTTCGGCGGGGCGGGCGAGGAATTCAGCTATCCGGCGCTGAACGCGGCGTTCCGGCATCTGCGGTCCGGGGCCCGGCTCGTCGCCATGCACCGCAATCTGTACTGGCGCACGGCGCAGGGGCTGGACCTGGACACCGGCGCCTTCCTCCTGGGACTGGAACGGGCCGCACGGGTCGAGGCCCAGGTCACCGGAAAACCGTCCGAGGCGTTCTTCGGCGCCGCACTGGCGCACCTGGGCGCGTCCGCGTCGGACACGCTGATGGTGGGCGACGACGTCGAGTCCGATGTGCTGGCGGCCCAGCGCTGCGGGATCACCGGTGTGCTGGTCAGGACCGGCAAGTACCAGCCCGAGGCCGTAGGGGCGGCCGACGGCACACCGGACCGGGTCATCGACTCGTTCGCCGATCTGCCGGGGCTGCTGGACCGGTGAGCAGCGCGGCGATGTCCGTCGCCGTCCAGTGGCCGTGGGCCCCCGGGCAGCCCGCCAGGTAGTCGGCGGCGCGGTGTGCGCTCCATCCGTGGGAGGCGATGATCCCGGCCGCGATGTGGCGCAGATAGGCCGCGGACGGCGGGTTCAGGTCGACGGTGCCGTCGTCGCAGCTCCAGGGGGCGGTGAAGGTCAGCACCGGCAGGCCGTCCAGCCGCCCGGCGCGGACCAGGGTTTCGTACCGGCCCGGGCCGAGGCACGCCCTTCCCTCGCGCAGCACCTCGGTGAGATCGAGCTCCCCGCCCGGTTCGCGGTACATCTCCTGGGCGGCGATGTCGCAGAACTGCTGAGAGGTCAGGAGGTAGAGGCGGGCGGGGAGTTCGGGGGCCCGGCCGTCGGGGCCGTGCGGCGGCCGCGGGTCGCGGTGGCCGGGGTCGTAGAAGGCGCGGCCGCCGGTCCATACCTGTGAGGTGGTGGCGAAGTACATCCGGCCCGGCAGCATGACCGGCTCGGTACGGGCCGGCGGACGCGGGTCCCGGCAGCCGGGATGGCTGCGCCGCCCGCCGGGCGGACAGCCGCCGACCAGGTAGGACGTCAGCCGGTCGAGGTGCATGTTGGAGCCGTAGGCGGCGTACCAGAGGTGACGCTCGCCGTCCGGGCGGACGGCGGTGTCGCGGTCCGGGCGCGCGGTCGCCTCATCGAGGCGTCGGGGCCGGGTCACATCTGTCACCTCTTCACGCTACGCGCCGGAGGAGGCGTGGCGCGTGCTCCGCCCGCGTGCGTTCTCCGTCGGGGCCGAAAACGGACTGTCCGGACCGGGTGGGCGAAAGGAGGGCGGTGGCGCGGGTTTTGCGCGGAACGGGCTGGAGAAGCGCTCTGCACGGACAGCGTCGCCCGAAGGACGGAGAGAGTTTTGCCGGACACCGCGGCAGGAACCGGAACGGACGGGATAGCCCAGAGGACAACCGAGCGGGCACCGGAGAGGGCAGCGGCCGTCGGGCGCCGGGCGGTGCTCGCGGCGTCCGCGGCGGCCGGCCTCGCCCTGCTCACCGGCTGCGGGGAGGCACCGCCCCCCGGCCGCTCGGACGCCAAGCCCGCCCCCCGGCCCTCGCACGGCTCGCCCACCCCCTCCACCACCTCCGGCCCAACCGGCTCATCCGGCTCGCACGGCACCCCCGACCCGGACGGGACGTCCCACCGTCCGCACCGCCCCCGACCCCGTCCCGAACTCCCGCGGGGCGGACGGGAGTTGTTCCCGCGGTACCGGATGGTCGGCTTCTGCGGGCTGCCCGGTGCCGCGGCGCTCGGCCGGCTCGGGACCGGGGACCCGGCGGAGCGCGCCGACGAGATCGAGCGGACGGCCCGCCGTTACGCGGCGGGACGCGAACCGCTGCCCGTACTGGAGCTGCTGGCCGTGGTGGCCAACTCGACCCCCGGCCCGGACGGCGCCTACCGTTCCCGAACGCCCGCCGCCACGATCGCCCGCTTCCACCGGCTGGCGCGCCGCCGGCGGGCGATGCTGCTGCTGAACGTCCAGCCGGGACGGGCGGCGGTGCTCGACGAGGTCAAGGCGCTGCGGAAGTGGCTGGTCCACCCGGACGTGGGGGTGGCGCTGGACCCCGAGTGGGAGATGGGCCCCGGTGAGGTACCGGGTGACTCCTTCGGGCGGACCGACGGCCATGAGCTGACCGCGGTGGCCCGCTATCTGGCGGGGCTGGTCGAGGCGCACGATCTGCCGGAGAAGCCGCTGGTCTTCCATCAGGTCGCCACGTCCGTCGTACGGGAGCAGTCCGCGCTGCGGCCGCAACCGGGTGTGGCACTGATCAAGAGCGCCGACGGCATCGGCTCACCGGGGCTCAAACGCGGTACCTGGCGGCGGCTGGTGCGCGATCTGCCGGACGGGCTGCACACCGGCTTCAAGCTCTTCTACGAGGAGGACGCACAGGGCGGCGGCCGGCTGATGTCACCGAAGGAGGTGTTGGCGCTCAGGCCGCAGCCGGAGTACGTGATGTACGAGTGAGGGTGCCGGCCGAGGGGCGCTTCCGTCACCGCCCCAACGGGCCGCCCCTGCCGTTTCCACCGGACGCGGTGGCGCACCGTGCGCGGAAAGTGCTTGTGCGGGCGGCCACTTCGTGGCGGGCCCACCTGCGCCGCGGGCGTCGGGGAGGCACCATGGCCCTATGTTGCTGGCCGATCTCGCACAGGTGTCGGGGGAGGTGGCCGCGACCTCGGCGCGGTCGCGGAAGATCGCGCTGCTGGCCGGGCTGTTCCGGGCCGCGGCGCCGGAGGACGTCCCCGTGGTCATCCCGTATCTGGCCGGGAGGCTGCCCCAGGGACGGATCGGGGTCGGCTGGAGCGTCCTGCGCGAGCCGGTGCCGGCGGCGGAGCGGGCCACGCTGACCGTACGGGACGCGGACGCGGCGCTGACCGGCCTGGCCGGGGTCGCCGGGGCCGGGGCGCAGGCCGAGCGGCGCCGGCGGGTGCGGGAGCTGCTGGGCGCGGCGACCGCGGAGGAGCAGCGCTTCCTGGTCGGGCTGCTCACCGGTGAGGTGCGCCAGGGCGCGCTGGACGCCCTCGCGGTCGAGGGGTTGGCCGCGGCGACCGAGGTGCCCGCCGAGGACGTCCGGCGGGCGGTGATGCTCGCGGGCTCGCTGCAGGACGTGGCCCGGGAGCTGCTCGCCGAGGGGCCGGCGGCGCTGACCCGCTTCCGGCTGACCGTCGGCCGGCCGGTCGGGCCGATGCTGGCGCACAGCGCGAAGTCCGTGGCCGAGGCCGTCGACAAACTGGGGGCCTGCGCGGTGGAGGAGAAGCTCGACGGCATCCGCGTGCAGGTGCACCGGGACGGCGAGGACGTACGGGTCTACACCCGCACGCTGGACGAGGTCACCGGCCGGCTGCCCGAGGTGACCGCCGCCGCCCGGGAGCTGCCGGCCGCCCGCTTCATCCTCGACGGTGAGGTGATCGCCCTCGGCCGGGACGGCCGTCCGGTGCCGTTCCAGCAGGTCGCGGGCCGGTTCGGATCGCGGGTCGATGTCGCCGCCGCACAGGCCGCGCTGCCGCTCTCCGCGGTCTTCTTCGACGTCCTGGCGGTGGACGGCCGGGAACTGCTGGAGCTGCCGGGCGCCCGGCGGCACTCGGAGCTGGCGCGGCTGGTGCCGGAGCCGATGCGGGTGCGGCGCTGTGTGGTCGAGGACCCGGCCGATCCCGCGGCCCGCGCGGCCGCCGAGGAGTTCTGGACCCGGACGCTCGACCGCGGCCACGAGGGCGTGCTGGTCAAGGCGCTCGACGCCCCGTACAGCGCCGGCCGCCGGGGCGCCGCCTGGCTGAAGGTGAAACCGGTGCACACCCTCGACCTGGTGGTGCTCGCGGCGGAGTGGGGGCACGGCCGGCGCACCGGGAAGCTGTCCAACCTCCACCTGGGCGCCCGCGACCCGGACGGCGGGTTCGTGATGCTCGGCAAGACCTTCAAGGGGCTCACCGACGCCGTGCTGAGCTGGCAGACCGAGCGGCTGCGGGAGCTCGCGGTGTCCGACGACGGGTACGTGGTGACCGTACGGCCGGAACTCGTCGTGGAGATCGCCTACGACGGGCTGCAGACGTCCTCGCGCTACCCGGCGGGGGTGACGCTGCGGTTCGCGCGGGTGGTGCGCTACCGGGAGGACAAGACGGCCGCGGACGCGGACACGGTCGAGACGGTGCTCGCCGCGCATCCCGGCGGGGAGGCGTAGGCCGTGGCGGCGCGGCGCAGCGCCGGGCTGCTGTTGTACCGGAGCGGCGGGCCCGGCGTCGAGGTGCTGCTGGCGCACATGGGCGGCCCGCTGTGGGCCCGGCGGGACGCGGGCGCCTGGTCCGTGCCCAAGGGCGAGTACCTGCCGCCCGAGGAACCGCGGGCCGCCGCCCGGCGGGAGTTCGAGGAGGAACTCGGCGTGCCGCCGCCCGACGGCACGTACCTGCCCCTGGGGGAGACCCGTCAGTCCGGCGGCAAGGTGGTGACCGTATGGGCCGTCGAGGGCGATCTCGACCCGGAACGGATCGTGCCCGGCACCTTCACCATGGAGTGGCCGCGCGGTTCCGGTACGGTCCG
Source organism: Streptomyces sp. NPDC059649 (assembly GCF_042734445.1). Lineage (NCBI taxonomy): Bacteria > Bacillati > Actinomycetota > Actinomycetes > Kitasatosporales > Streptomycetaceae > Streptomyces > Streptomyces sp. NPDC059649. The sequence continues at coordinate 94,526 of NZ_JBHWDV010000009.1, read as the reverse complement.
CAGCTTCCCGGAGATCGACCGGGTGGCGTGGTTCTCCCCGGACGAGGCGCACGAGCGGCTGGTGACGGGGCAGCGGGTGTTCCTGGCCCGCCTCGCCGAGCGGCTCACGGCCGGCGACTGACCTCCGGGCCGCCGCATGCGCCCCGGGCCGGAACCGGCCGCCGGGCCGCCGTGCACCGCGCCCCGCGCTCCCCGCTCCCGGCCTTCACCACCTGTGCACACGGCCGGCCGCCTTCCGCCCTGGACACCCCCGCCCCGGACCGGCAGGCTGACGGCGGGGCCTGGGGGAGGCCCGGAACGGGGGGCTCCGGCAACGGGGTCATGAGCATGCCGCGGGGGCCGCATGTTGCGCATCCACTTCGAGGACCGGGACATCGCACGGGTGCGGATCGCCGCGGAACCCGATCCGCTCTGGGAAACGGTGCTGGCGGTGCACCAGCTGTTACCGGCCGGCCCCGGGGTGCCGCTGTACGCGGCCTGGCGCGCCCGGGCCCGGCGCGAACTCGACGTGCGCGGGCTGGCCCGGGCCGCCCGGCTGATCGGCGCACTCGCCCCGGCCGACGCCCGCTACTTCCCGGACTTCCTCACCCCCGACGCGGCCCGTGACGGGCTCGCGGCGGGCCTGGCCGAGCTCCGCGACACGCCCGCCGAGCGGCTGGCCGCGGAGGCCGCGCGGGCCGCACTGCCGGCCCGGCTGCCGCGCTGGACCGGCGCGCTGGCCGCGGGCCGCCGGCAGCCGCTCGACGAACTGGCCACCGCCCTGAAGGAGGTGCACCGGGCCGTGGTCGCCCCCGACTGGACGGAGGTGGCGGCCACGGTCGGCTGCGACCGCGCCGCCCGCACCCGCGCGCTCTGCCGCGGCGGGGTGGACGGCATGCTCAACTCCCTCCGCCCGTCCGCGCATTGGGATCCTCCGGTGCTGTCCGTGGACTATCCCTGCGAGCGCGAGCTGCGGCTGCGCGGACGCGGGCTGCGGCTGATCCCGTCCCACTTCTGCTGGCGCCGGCCCATCGCGCTCGCCGACCCGGGACTGCCGCCGGTCCTCGTCCACCCCGTGGAACACCTCACCGGGTGGGCGCCGACGGCCACCCGCGGCTGCCGTGCGGAGGCCCTGTCCGCCCTGCTCGGCCGGACCCGGGCCAGGATCCTCGCCGCCCTCGACGCACCCGCCACCACCGGCGAACTGGCCCGCCGCTTACGGGTCTCCGCGCCGTCGGCCAGCGAGCACGTCAGCGCCTTGCGCGAGGCCGCGCTGGCCCGTAGCCGGCGCGACGGCGGCTGCGTCGTCCATGCCCTCACCCCGCTCGGCACCGCGCTGCTGCACGGCGAGCTCGCGCCGGCACGCCGGCCGGAGTGAGGGCCGGACACCCCATGCCCTAAGGGCAGACCTGGATCTTGCGGCCCTGGCCCGCCCGGAAACGGCCGAGGGCCTCGGCGTAATCGTCCAGGGGGAGACGGTCGCTGATGAAGACCTCCGGGTCGAGGACGCCGGCCGCGAAGAGTTCCGCGGCGCGTTCATAGCTGTGCAGGACGGCCATCGAGCCGGTGATGGTGATCTCCTGGTTGTAGATCCGGTACGGCTCGATGACCGCGCGGGCGGCGTAGTCGGCCACGCCGAACTGGAGGTAGGTGCCGCCCTTGCCGACCCGGCCGAGCGCGTCCTGGATGGCGCGTTCGTTGCCGGTGGCGTCGATGACCACGTCCCAGCCGCGCGGCCGGTCCAGCTCGTCGGCGGAGCCGGCGGCGTTGTTGCAGCCCAGCGTGCGGGCGGTGGCCAGCCGTTCGGGGTTGAGGTCGACCACGTCCACGCCGGCCGCTCCGGTCCGTTTGGCCAGCTCCAGCATCATCAGGCCCATCGTGCCCGACCCGTAGATCAGCACCTGGCTGCCCAGTTGCTGGGAGCGCAGGATGTCGTAGCCGCGGACCGCGCAGGACAGCGGCTCGATCAGGGCCGCGTCCTCGGTGCGCACGTGGTCGGGCAGTTTGACGCAGTTCGCGACGGGGGCCACGGCGAACTCGGCGGCGCCGCCGGCCGTGGTCACCCCGATCGCGGCCCAGCGCTCGCAGAGGTTGTTGCGGCCGATCCGGCAGTAATGGCACTCGTGGCAGTACAGGGAGGGGTCGACGGCCACCCGGTCGCCCTCGGCGAGCTCGGTGACCGCGCTGCCGGTGGCGACGACCGTACCGGCGAATTCGTGGCCCGGGACGACCGGCAGGGTGGGCGCGAACTCGCCCTGGAGGATGTGCAGATCGGTGCCGCACAGCCCGCAGGCGGCGACCGAGACCACGACCTCGCGCGGGCCGGGGGTGGGGTCGTCGACGGTGGTGACCTCGACCTCGCCGGGGGCGCTGATCAGTGCGGCCTTCATTTGACGGTTCCCTTCATTTCACTGCTCCGAGCGACAGGCCCTGGACGAGTTTGTCCTGGGCGGCGAACCCGGCGACGAGCACCGGGAGAGAGATGACGGTGGCGGCGGCGCACACCTTGGCCAGGAACAGGCCCTGGCTGGTCACGAGTCCGGTCAGGAACACCGGCGCGGTACCGGCCACGATCCCGGTCAGGACCCGGGCGAACAGCAGCTCGTTCCAGCTGAAGATGAACGAGATCAGCGCGGTCGCGGCGATGCCGGGCAGGGCGACCGGCGCGACGATGCGGGTCAGGGTGGTGGTCAGCCCGGCCCCGTCGATCGAGGCGGCCTCCAGCATCTCCACCGGCACCTCGGCGAGGAACGAGCGCATCATCCACACCGCGATCGGCAGGTTCATCGACGTGTAGAGGATGACCAGCAGCCAGACGCTGTCGAGCAGCCCGGTGTTCTGCGCGACGAGGTACACCGGCAGCAGCCCGGCCACCAGCGGCAGCATCTTCGTGGAGAGGAAGAAGAAGAGGACGTCGCTCCACTTCCGTACCGGCCTGATGGCCAGGGCGTACGCGGCCGGGACGGCGAGCGCGAGCACCAGCAGGGTGGAAACCACGGAGGCCGTCAGGGAGTTGACCAGCGGCGGCCAGGGGCTGACACCGCTGCCGGAGCCGAAGAACTCCCGGTAGCCGTGCAGGCTCAGGCCCGCGCCGACGCTCGGCGGGTTGGTCGCCGCGTCCGCCTCGCTGTGGAAGGACGTCAGCACCATCCAGGCGACGGGCAGGAAGAAGGTGATGCCGCACAGCCAGGCCGCGAGGCCGAGCAGGCTCCCGGTCCGCCGTTGGCGCCGGGTCAGGGGTGCGCGGTTCATCGGGTGACCTCCTCGCGCAGCAGGGACGAGACGGTACGCAGCGCGAAGGTCGCCACGAGCAGGGAGCACACCACCACGACGACGCCCTGTGCGGACGCCCGTCCGTAGTCGTGGGCCTGGTAGAAGGTCTGGTAGATGGTGTACGGGAGGTTGGCGGTGCCCAGGCCCCCGGAGGTGATGGTGAACACCGCGTCGAAGTTCTGGACGACGTAGACGGTGCCCAGCAGCGCGGCCAGTTCGAGGTAGCGGCGCAGATGCGGCAGGGTGAGGTAGCGGAAGATGTCGAAGGCGGACGCCCCGTCCATCCGGGCCGCCTCGACCGCGTCGGTCGCCCGGCTCTGCAGCCCGGCGAGCAGGATCAGCATCATGAACGGCGTCCACTGCCAGATCAGCGACACCTCGACCGCGGCCAGCGGCACCTCGGTCATCCAGTCCGGCTGCGGCGGGCTGTCACTGCCGAACAGTCCCCATATCCAGGTCAGTGAGCCGTTGATCAGCCCGTACGAGGCGTTGTAGAGGGCGTGCTTCCACAGCAGCGCGGAGGCGACCGGAACGACCAGGAACGGGGTGATGAGCAGGGTCCGGACGATGCCGCGGCCGCGGAAGCCGCGGTCCAGCAGCAGCGCCAGGCCCAGCCCGAGCACCAGGCTGACCAGTACCACGGTCACGGTCAGCAGCACCGTCGTGCCCACCGAGGACCGCAGCGCCGGATCGGTGAAGACCGCCCGGTAGTTGGCGAAGGCGGCGAAGCCGCGGTTGTCGGGGGCCAGCGCGTTCCAGCGGGTGAAGGAGATCACCACCGTCGCCACGAACGGGAGCTGGGTGACGGCGATGAGGAAGACCAGGGCGGGCAGGAGCGGGGCGCGGCGCGCCCAGTCCTTGGCCCGCTCGGCGCGGCGGGCGCGGGCGGCCGCCGCGCCGGCCGGCGGTACGCCCCGGCTCGTGGCCTCCCGGGCCGGTTCAGTGGTCTGCGTAGGCATCGGACACCTCCTGCGCCAGTCGCTGGCTCGGGGTAAGGGCCTCGGGCACGCTCTGCTTGCCGGCGATGGCCGCGCTGATCTCGTGCGAGACCTTGGTGCCGAGGTCGGAGAATTCGGGGATGCCGACGAACTGGATCCCGGGGGCGGGGCGTTGCTGGACGCCGGGGTCGCCGGGCCGGGCCGAGCCGATGGCGTGCTGGGTGGCCGCGGCGAAGGCGCCGGCGGAGCGGGTGTAGTCGGGGTTGCGGTAGAGCGAGGCGCGCTTGCCGCCGGGGACCCGTGACCAGCCCAGTTCCCGGCCGGCCAGCCGTTCGTAGGAGGCGCCCGAGGCCCAGCGGATGAACTTCCAGGCCGCGTCCTGGTGCTTACTGGCCTTCTGTACGCCCCAGGCCCAGGTGTAGAGCCAGCCGGAGTTGCGGGTGCGCTCGACGGGGGCGGGGGCGTAGCCGATCTTGCCGGCGACCTTGGAGCCGGCGGTCTCCAGGGAGCCGGCGCCGGCGGTGGCGTCGTACCACATGGCGACCTTGCCCTGCTGCATGTCGTTGAGGCACTCGGTGTAGCCGGCCTGCGGGGCGCCCGCCTCACCGTGTTTGCGGACCAGATCGACGTAGAACTGCGTGGCCCGGGTGAATTCCGGGCTGTCGACCCGGGCCTTCCAGTCCTTGTCGAACCACGTGCCGCCGAAGGTGTTGACGACGGTGGTCAGCGGGGCGGCCAGCTGGCCCCAGCCGGGCTGGCCGCGCAGACAGATGCCCTTCATGCCCTTGCGGAAGCCGTCCAACTTGGCTGCCAGTGCGGCCACTTGATGCCAGGTGGGGTGGGCGGGCATGGTCAGTCCGGCGGCCTTGAGCAGGTCCTTGCGGTACATCAGGAAGGACGATTCGCCGTAGAACGGCTCCGCGTAGACCTTGCCGTCGGCGGCGGTGAGGGAGCTGCGGAGCGGCGCCAGGATGTCGTGCTGGTCGAACGTCCGGTCCTTGGCGGCGCGGGTGCCGAGCTCCGTGAGCCAGCCGTTGCGGGCGTAGATGGGGGTTTCGTAATTGCTGAGGCTGGCCACGTCGTACTGGCCGGCCTGGCTGGAGAAGTCCTGGCTCATCTTGTCGCGCAGATCGTCCTCCGGCAGCACGGTGAAGTTGACCTTGATGCCGGTGTCCTTGGTGAAGTGCTCGGCGGTGAGCTTCTGCAGATCCACCATCTGCGGGTTGTTGACCATCAGGACGTTCAGGGTGTTGCGGCCGTCGTTGCCCGCGTCACCGGCGCCGCGGTAGCAGCCGGTGGTGGACAGCGACAGGGCCAGCGCCAGGGCGGTCAGCCCCGCCGCGCGGGGACCGCGGCCTGGCCCGGGGGATCGTGCTCGCACGGCTCATACCTCTCTTTTTCACTGCATGTCGGCATGTTGGGGATACGGAGTCGTGCCGAGGCACGGTGGGGGAACCGCCCGAGGGCCCGCGGTGCGGTGCGGCCTCGGCGGCTGCTGGTGGTGTGGTGATGTGGTGGTGCGGTGCGGACCGGTTCCGTCCGCCTTGGATCAGACCCGGAGCACCTGCGGCCCCAGGAGGGAGTAGCGGTGGGCCTCCGGCGCGGACAGCCCCGCGTCGGTGACGATCGTGTCGAAGTCGCCGACCTCGGCGAACCGGCAGAAGCTGCTGGCGCCGAATTTGCTGTGCACCCCGACCAGCACCCGCCGCCGGGAGGAGCGGACGGCCTGCTCCTTCACCTCGGCGACCGCCGGATCGGGGGTGGTCAGTCCGTGCTCCCGGGAGACGCCGTTCGCCCCGAGGAACGCCAGGTCGATCACGAACCGGGAGAGCATGTCGCGGGCCCAGGACCCCACCGTCGCCTGCGTCCCGGAGCGTACCCGGCCGCCGGCCAGCAGGACGGTGGCGGACTCCGCGGCGGAGACCAGGGACGCGGTCCGCAGCGAGGCGGTGATCACGGTCAGCGGGCGGTCGGTGGGCAGCAGCATGGCGACCAGCTCAGGGGTGTAGCCCTCGTCGACGAAGACCGTCTCCGCGGACCCGACCAGCTCCGCGGCCGCCGCCGCGATCCGACGTTTCTCGGCCACCTGCTGGGTCTCCCGCCGGGCGAGCGTGGTCTCGAAACCGGCGCTCTCGACCGGGTACGCCGCCCCGTGCGTGCGCCGGACCAGCCCGCGGCGCTCCAGCTCGCTCAGGTCGCGGCGGACGGTCTCGCGGGCCACGCCGAACTCGGACGCGGCATCGGCGACCTCGACCCGGCCGGACTGCCGGGCCAACGCGAGGATGCGGTGCTGGCGTTCCTCGGCCCTCATGGCTCACTCCTGCCCGGTGTCCGGCGGTTTCCGGTGGCTTCCGTTCGGTCACGGGCCTGCCCGTTTCGGCCCGCATCAGGTTTATAGCAACCGGGGACGACCGGATGCCTGCCCGTCATAGCAAAAAATCTGCCCGCTTTTGCCCGCTTCGGACCGCCGGTGTACGGGCCGGGCCCGCGCTCGGCTGCCCGTAGCGCGCCCCTGGGGTGCCCGTGGCCCACCGGGAGCGCCCGGCCCGTTCCGGCCGCCCGCAACGGTGGTGCCGGCGGCGGCGCCGCATAGTCTGGACGGCATGAGCTCGGAGATGCGGTCGTTGGCGGTCACCTCGATCGTGGAGGCGGAGGAGTGTGCGGTGCTGCGGGTCAGCGGGGAGCTGGACCTGCGCACCGAGCAGGCGTTCCTCGCCGAGGCCCGGTCGGTGGTCTCGGCCGGGCACCGCTTCCTGGTGCTGGACCTGACCGCCCTGCGCTTCTGCGACTCCCGGGGGCTGAGCTGTCTGCTCGCCCTGGAATGGCTGTGCCGCCGCCTGGAGGGCCGGCTGCTGCTGGCCTCCCTGGGCGTACGGATGCTCCGGCTGCTGGTCGGCACCCAGTCCCTCGGCGTCTTCTCCTGCTATCCGACGGTCGGCCATGCGCTGGCCGCCGTGCCCGACGGCGCCCGCCCGGCCTGGCCGCCCGCCGTCGAGGACCCGTCCGTGTGAAGCGGCCGTTCACCCGGGTGACGGCCCCGGACAGCGCATCCCCAGCCAGGCCCCGTTGAACCGGGCGAAGGTGATCCTCCGGTACGGGCCGGCCTCGTAGAGCAGCCCGAACGTGCCGTCCGTCAGCCGGGTCAGCGTCGAGTACGCGGCCGGCCCCGGCACCACGGTCCGGGCCACCGGCCAGCTCTCGCCGTCGTCGCACGAGCCCCGCACGGTGAGGTTCTCCCGGGCCCGGGCGCTCGCCGTGTTGCTGAACAGCAGCCAGTGCGCCCGCGGCCGGCGGGCCGGCGCCCCCGGGTCGTAGCGCAGGATCGAGGCGTTGTTCGCCGGGTCGGGCAGCTCGTCGTCGGCCGCCGGGGCGCTGTAGGTCAGCCCGCCGTCCCGTGAGTGCGCGACCAGCCGCCGGGCCGTGCTCGTGGTGCGGCTGTTGAGCAGCACCCGCCCGTCGGCCAGCTCCACGGTCTTGTTCTCGTCCATCCGGGGCCCCACCGGCGTCCCCAGCCGCCAGGTCGCCCCGTGGTCGTCGCTGTACGCGCTCGCCGCCCACATGCTGCCGTCCGCCTTGCGGAACGCGTACTGCTGCAGCAGCCGGCCGCCGGACAGTTGGTTGCCCGCGCCCGACGAGGCGAAGATGCCGCGCCAGGACGGGTCCTTGAGGGCGCGGGTGATCCGGCGGTGCCGCCAGCTGCGGCCGCCGTCGTCGGAGAAGCTGTAGTCGGTGTGCAGGATGCTGGTGCTGTCGTGCGCGTTGCCGGTGCCCGAGGAGCCGAAACCGACCCCCTTGGGCGCGTACGCGTGGAAGAGGAAGATCCGCCCGGTCGTCCGGTCCACCAGCAGGCTCGGATCCCCGGCACCCACCCCGCCGTCGTAGTCCACCACCGCCCGCGGCGCGCTCCAGGTACGCCCCTTGTCGGAGCTGCGCCGCACCATCACGTCCACGTCGCCCGGCAGATCGGCCGCGCTGGCGTTCCGCCGGTCGTACGCCGCGATCAGCGTGCCGTCCGGCAGCGTGGCCAGCGCGGGGATGCGGTACGTGTGCGCGCCCTGCCCGGACACCGCCAGATCCGTGGTCTCGAACAGCGCGCCCCGGGCGGCACCCCGGCCGGCTTCCGGGACGGGTACGGCGGCGGGCACCCCCGGCGCGGTCAGCAGGGCCGCGCCGACGCCCACGGCGAGCAGCACGGCCAGGGTGCGGGAACGGGCGGCTGCGGGCACCGGAACCTCCAGGCGGACACGACGGGGGCCGCTCCAGCGTGCGCGAGGCCGTCCGGGCGGGCGCGCTGACCGGCCCCGTCGGGGTGACCGGAGCGCGCGCCCGGGCAGCCGGCCACCTTGCGCGAGCCCGCCCCGCCCAGAACCCTGGGACCGGGAACCCGCGGTTCCGGAACCCGGAACACCGCGTCCGGCACCGCCCCATGGACGTGCGACGGCAGACCCGTCATCCTCTGCACCACCGGTGCCCGACCGGCACCGGCTCCCGCACCTCGACACGGGAAGGCGGACCGGATGGCTTCCACCCCGGCACCGGCGACGGCCGCGGCGCCCCTGCCCGAACGGGCCGACGTGGTGATCGTCGGCGGCGGGGTGATCGGCGCGAGCATCGCCTTCCACCTGGCCGAGGCGGGCGTCTCCGAGGTGCTCCTGCTGGAGCGCGACCGGCCCGCGTCGGGGTCCTCCGGCAAACCGATCGGCGGCGTCCGCGCCCAGTTCTCCGACCCGCTCAACATCCGTCTCGGACTGCGCAGTCTGGCCGCCTGGCGGGACTTCACCCGCCGGCCCGGCGCCGACATCGGCCTGACCACCGTCGGCTACCTCTTCCTCCTCGCCGACGACCGCGAACTGGCCGTCTTCACCGAGGGGGTCGAGACCCAGAACCGGCACGGTGTGCCCAGCCGCATCATCGACCCGCGCGCCGCCCAGGAACTCTGCCCCTACGTCGACCCCCGCGGCATCGTCGCCGCCGCCTTCTCACCCACCGACGGCCACGCCCTGCCGCGCGCCGCGGTGGCCGGCTATCTGCGCGCCGCCCGCCGGCTCGGCGCGACCCTGCGCACCCGCTGCCCGGTCACCGCCGTCGACACCGCGCACGGCGTGATCCGTGCCGTGCACACCCCGCACGGCACGGTCCGCACCTCCACCGTCATCGCTTGCGCGGGCCCCTGGTCCCGGGCCGTCGGCGCACTGGCCGGGGTCGCCCTCCCGGTCACCCCGCTGCGCCGGCAGATCGCCTTCACCGGCCCGCTGCACCCCGCCCCGCCCCGGATCCCCTTCACCCTCGACTTCGGCTCCACCCTCTACTTCCACGACGACGGCGCCGGCGGACTGCTCATGGGCCTCTCCGACAGCCGCCAACGGCCGGGCTTCGGGCGGGAGTTCAGCCGCGAATGGCTGGCGCCGCTGCGCACCGCCGCGGCCCGCCGGGCCCCGGACCTCGCCCGCCTCCCGGTCGTCGACGGCTGGGCCGGCCTCTACGAGATGACCCCCGACCGCAACGCGCTGATCGGCGAGGCCGCCCGTCCCGGCCGGTTCCTGTACGCCACCGGCTTCTCCGGCCACGGCTTCCTCCAGGCCCCGGCCGTCGGCGAACTCGTCCGCGACCTCTACCTGGGCCACGAGCCGTTCCTCGACATCGGCCCGCTCGCCGCGACCCGCTTCGACGACGGCGCGCGGCCCACGCCCCGCCCGGAGGCCCACATCATCTGATCCGCCCGGCACCCGTCCCGTCCCCGTCCCCCGGAGCTGCGTATGGTCCCCACCTGGCAACTGCGCGCCGCGTTCGCCCGCCGGCTGTCCGTCATGTACGGCACCGAAGTCCCCGCCTACACCACGCTGCTGGAGGTGACCGGGCAGATCAACGACGAGGTCGCGGCCCGGGACCCGGAGGCCGCCCGGCTCGGCGGCCTCGGCCGGGTCGGCGTGGAACGGCACGGCGCCGTCCGCGTGGGCACACCGGAGGAACTCCGGCAGGCCGCCCAGGTCTTCGCGGCGCTCGGCATGCACCCGGTGGGCTTCTACGACCTGCGGGACGGCGGAGAGGGCGCGGTGCCCGTCGTCTCCACCGCCTTCCGGCCGACCGCACCCGAGGAACTGGAACGCAACCCCTTCCGGGTCTTCACCTCCCTCCTGACCACCTCCGACCGCCGCTTCTTCACCCCGGACCTCGCCGCCCGGCTCGACGCCTTCCTCGCCCGCCGGCAGCTCTTCCCGCCCGAGCTCCTCACCCTGGCCGCCCGCGCCGAGGCCGAGGGCGGACTCCCCGACCCCCAGGCCGAACGTTTCCTCACCCTCGCGGCCGCCGCGTTCGCCCTCTCGCCGGAGCCGGTCGACCGCGCCTGGTACACCGAACTGGAACGGGTCTCCGCCGTCGCCGCCGACATCGGCGGGGTGCGCACCACCCACCTCAACCACCTCACCCCGCGCGTCCTCGACATCGACGCCCTCCACCGCCGCATGGGCGAACGCGGCATCACCATGATCGACCGCATCCAGGGACCCCCGCGCTGGGAGGGCCCGGACGTCCTGCTGCGCCAGACCTCCTTCCGGGCCCTGGCCGAGACCCGGACCTTCCGCGAGGCCGACGGCCGGCTCACCCGCGGCGCGCTGCGCGTCCGCTTCGGCGAGGTCGAGGCCCGCGGCATCGCCCTCACCCGCGCCGGCCGGGCCCGCTACGACCACCTCATGGCCGAGACCGACCGCAGGACGGCGCTGCGGCCGGGTGCCGACCGGCAGCGGACCGCCCGCTGCCTCTGGCTCCAGGGCTTCCCCGGCTCCGAACACCAACTGGCCGTCTCCCACCTGGCGTTCTTCACCTACCGTCCGGCGCCCGCGCGCCCCCGCGACGGCCGCCGCCCGCCCGCCGACCTGGCCGGTCTGCTCACCCACGGCTGGCTCACCGCCCACCCGATCGTCTACGAGGACTTCCTGCCGCGCTCCGCCGCCGGCATCTTCCGCTCCAACCTGACCGGCGCCGGCCACCACGACGCGGACCTGGCCGGCGCGCCCTACGACGCCGACCGGCTGGCCGGCGCGATCGGCCGCCCGGTGGTCGACCCGTACGCGCGCTACGCCGAGCAGCAGGACCGCTCCCTGCGGCAGGCCCTGTTCACCCTCCGGGCGGGCGCCGCGCTACGCGCCCTGGACCACGGGGAACTGATCGACGCGGAACCGGTCCCCGCCCCTTGAACAGCCCTTGGCCCCTTCTCACCCCAGGAGCGCGACATGTCCGCCGCCAGCGCCACCCCCGCCGGCCCCCGGCTCCCCGACACCGCCGTGCTGCGCGCCCGCGCGGCCACCGCCCTTGGCCGCTGCGGCGCCGACCTCGACGCGGTCACCGCCCGCACCGGCGAGACCCTGACCGCCCGTACCCCCCTCACCGGCGGCACCCTCGCCGACCTCGCCGCCACCACGCCGGAGCAGCTCGACGCGGCCGTCGCCGAGGCGCACCGGACGTTCCGGGAGTGGCGCACGGTGCCGGCCCCGCGGCGCGGGGCACTGGTCAAGCGGCTGGGCGCGCTGCTGACCGCCCATCAGGAGGACCTCGCCGACCTGGTCACCATCGAGGCCGGCAAGATCCGTTCCGAGGCGCTCGGCGAGGTCCAGGAGATGATCGACATCTGCGACTTCGCGGTCGGCCTGTCCCGGCAGCTCCACGGCCGCACCATCGCCGGTGAACGCCCCGGCCACCGGCTCTCCGAGAGCTGGCACCCGCTCGGCGTGGTCGGTGTGCTCTCCGCCTTCAACTTCCCCGTCGCCGTGTGGTCCTGGAACACCGCGATCGCCCTGGTCTGCGGTGACCCGGTGGTCTGGAAGCCCTCCGAGCTGACCCCGCTCACCGCGCTGGCCTGCGACGCGCTGCTCGCCCGGGCCGCCGCCGACACCGGTGCGCCGGCCGGGGTGCACCGGCTGCTGCTCGGCGCCCGGGACTGCGGGGAACAGCTGGTCGACGACCCGCGGGTGGCGCTGGTCAGCGCGACCGGGTCGGTCCGCATGGGCCGCGAGGTCGCACCCCGGGTGGCCGCCCGCTTCGGCCGCTGCCTGCTCGAACTCGGCGGCAACAACGCCGCCGTGGTCACCCCGTCGGCCGACCTGGACCTGACCGTCCGCGGGGTGGTCTTCTCCGCCGCCGGCACCGCCGGCCAGCGCTGTACGACGCTGCGCCGGCTGATCGTCCACGAGGACATCGCCGACCCCCTCCTCACCCGGATCGTCCAGGCGTACCGGCAGCTGCCGCTGGGCGACCCGTTCGATCCGGCCACCCTGGTCGGCCCGCTGATCGGCCCCGCCGCCCGCACGGCGATGTCCGAGGCGCTGGCGGCCGCGCAGCGGGCCGGCGGCAAGCTGCTGACCGGCGGCGAGCGGTGCCTGGCGGACGAGGCCCCGGACGCCGCCTATGTGCGCCCGGCGATCGTGCGGATGCCCGAGCAGACCGACATCGTGCGCACCGAGACCTTCGCACCGATCCTCTACGTCCTGACCTACCGCACCTTCGACGAGGCGCTCGCGCTGCACAACGACGTGCCGCAGGGGCTGTCCTCCAGCATCTTCACCCGTGACCAGCGCGAGGCCGAGCGCTTCCTCGCCGCCGACGGCTCCGACTGCGGGATCGCCAACGTCAACATCGGCACGTCGGGGGCGGAGATCGGCGGAGCCTTCGGCGGGGAGAAGGAGACCGGCGGCGGCCGCGAGTCCGGCTCCGACGCCTGGCGCGCCTATATGCGCCGGGCCACCAACACCGTCAACTACTCGGCGGACCTCCCGCTCGCCCAGGGCGTCAGCTTCCTGTGAGCCCGCCCGCCGGCCGCCGGCTAGGTGGTCCGGCCGAGGTCCCGGACCAGGGTGGGGGAGGGGCGCGGGACCTCCCCGAAGTCCTCGTCGTCGCTGTCCACGACGAGTTGGTTGATCACATGCTCCAGGGCGGCCGGCAGGGTCGGCGCGAGCCCGCTGTGCCACTGGACCAGGAGGTTGTGCCGGGCCGCGTCCGGGAGCAGCTGCTTCTCGTCGAACGCGGCCGCCGACGGCCGCTCCTCGTCGGGCCCGTGCGCGGCCTGCTCCCGCCAGTAGGCGGCGTCGCGGTACTCACCGTTGCGGCGGTGCGAGAGGTACAGGCAGTACGCGGCGGTCCGGCTGCCGGCGCCGGCGCCGAAGTGCCACCAGAAGTGCGCCGCGTCGGTGCGGCCCGTGATGTGCAGCAGACAGGCGAAGACCAGCGCGCCCTCGGGGTCGATGTGGTGGTCGTTGACCAGCCGCTCCAGACTGGCCGCGGCCGCCGCGGCGTTCACCACCAGCGCACACGCCAGCTGGAGTTCATGGGTGGCCTCGTCCCGGGCGCTCGGATAGCCGCTCGGCGCGGCCCGGTCCGCCCGGCCCGCCGGACCGGCCGGCCGCGTCCCGTCCGCCGCGAGCGCGCCCGCCGGAACGGGGACGCCGATCCGGCGGGGGCCGCCGGGCGGCGTGGGGCCGTCGAGACGGTACAGGCCCGCCGGACCGTCCGTCCCGGACATCGCGGCGGCGGCGCCGAGCAGCGTCTCGACGGTCTCCCGGCGGTCCGCGGAATGGGTGTGCGACATGGTCAGTTCCCCCTGGGATGTCCCTGATCGATACCGAGCGCCGCGGCGAGCTTGCGTTTGCCGCGGCTGGCGTAGGAGCGGACGGTGACTTCGTCGACGCCGAGCAGGGCGCCGATCTGCGCGTCGCTGTAGCCGATGACGTGCCGGAGCACGATCACGTCGCACTGCCGCTCCGGCAGTCTGGCGATCGCCGCGTACAGCCCCAACTGGCTTTCCAGCATGGCGAACTGCTGCTGGCACTCGCGCAGCAGGGCATGGGTGACGACGGCGAAGGCGGCAGTCTCGGTCAGAGCGGTGGGCTGCTGGTGGTCGTAGAGCCACTCCACCACCCGCTCCTTGAGGACCGACCAGGCGTACGCCTCCACCGATGCCTGCCGCAGCGCGTGCGGCCACAGTCGGCCGAGCTGCTCGTAGGCGGCCAGGGTGACCTCGCGGGCCGCGGCCTCACTGCCCGTGTGCAGATAGGCATAGGTGAGCCACTTGCGGGCATGGGTCGCGAGGAAGGCCTCGAAGGTTATCGACATCTGACGGTGGGACCGGTCCGATGTGACGGGCGGAAGCGGGCACCGGGGGAGCGCGGCTAACTCCGTCATGAGGGTGTGCGCCGGGGCGCACGCCGGCAGAAGTCGGTCCCGGTCTGCGCTCACGAGCAGTCCTCGTTCCGTTGGCCGTGCACCGCTGACCGGGTGGCGGGGCGCCGGGGACAGCGGGAGGACGGTTTGCCCTCACCCTCCAATGAACAGGAAACTGGGCCCGATTGTGGCACGAGGGGCGCAAAAATCTTCCGCTGCGTATTCATATGATTACCCGTGACGATGGCATGTGACGAATCGTGGCACCGGGATGGCGCACTGTCACTGCCCGCGCGGGTGTGCGCCCCGCATGATCCGGCCGTCACCGGGCAGAGCTCCCACAGCCCAGCGCACAACGGCCGAAAGCGCGCGCTTGGGGGCGCACGGTTCCATGACGTGCTCCCCTGGTCCGCCCCGCCAGGCGGCGCCGGGCCCGAGCGGTGTTCCGTACCTGGGGAGGCAGCGGACGATGAACGGACCCGAGCCCGTGGTGGACCTACAGCTGGACCGGGCGCACTCGTCCCGGATCTACGACTACTTCCTGGGCGGCAAGACCAACTTCCTGGCCGACCGGATGGCCGCCGGCAGCGTGCTCGCGGTGTTCCCCGCCGCGCTCGTCGCGGCCCGCATCAACCGCGAGTTCATGCACCGCGCCACCCGCTTCCTCGCCGAGTCCGGCCTGCGCCAGTTCCTCGACATCGGCACCGGCATCCCCACCCCGCCCAACCTGCACGACATCGCCCAGGGCATCGCCCCCGACGCCCGGGTCGTCTACACCGACAACGACCCGATCGTCCTCGCGCACGCCGCCGCCCTGCTGCTCAGCACCCCCGAGGGCCGCACCGCCTACGTCCAGGCCGACGTCACCGACCCCGGGGGCGTCCTCGGCGCACCGCAACTCCTCGACACCCTCGACCTGTCCCGGCCGGTCGCCCTCAGCCTCAACGCCCTGATGCACTTCGTCCCCGACGACGGCTCGGACCGCGCCCACACCATCGTCGACACCCTCAAATCGGCGCTCCCCAGCGGCTCCACGCTCGCCATGAGCCACGCCACCGCCGACTTCGCCCCCGAGGCGATGCGGAAGATCCTCAAGATCTACGGCGACGCCGGCACCCGCCTCCAGTTCCGCACCCGCCCCGAGTTCCTCCGCTTCTTCGACGGCTGGGAACTGCTGGACCCGGGCGTCACCCTCTCCCACCAGTGGCGACCGGACGACCCCGCCGACGCCACCCACGTCACCGACGCCGAGGCCGCCTGCTACGCCGCCATCGCCCGCAAGCCCTGACGACGGACCCGGAGACCGGGCCGGAGGCACCGCGATCCCACGGGCCCGTCCGTATCCCACGGGCCCGTCCGTCCGCTCATTCCTTCCGGTACCCGTACGCCTCGCCGGCCGCCGCCGCGACCGCGTCCAGATCCGCCCCCGCCGAGGCGGTCACCACCGCGGCCACCGCACCCTCCACGAAAGGGGCGTCCACCAGCCGTGCGCCCGCGGGGAGTTCGTCCCCCTCGGCGATCAGCGCCTTGACGGTCAGCACCGCGCTGCCCAGATCGACCAGCAGCGCCACCCCCGCACCCCGGTCCACCCGCCGGGCCGCCTCGGTGATCAGCTCCGCGCTGGTGCCCAGACCGCCGTCCGGAGTGCCGCCCGCGGCCGCCACCGGCGCCTTGGCGCCGCCGCCGGCCAGCCCGACGGCCAGCGCGGCCACGGACTCGGCGACCGGCCCGCTGTGCGACACCAGCACCACCCCGACCAGCGCCTCCCCGCCGCCGGCCGGGCCCCCGCCGGTCACTTCGCCACCGCGGCTCACTTCGCCACCTCGGCGAGTGCCGCGAACAGCAGCGCCGAGGACGTCGCCCCCGGGTCCTGATGCCCGATGCTGCGCGCGCCCAGATAGCTCGCCCGGCCCTTCTTGGCCAGCATCGGCACCGTCGACCGCGCGCCCTCCTCGGCCGCCTCGGCCGCCGCCTCGAAGGACGTGGCCAGCCCCTCCACACCGGGCACCAGCGCGTCCAGCATCGTCTTGTCACCCGGCGCCGACCCGCCGAGCTGCCCCACCGCGTCCACCCCGGCGCGCAGCCCGGCCCGCAGCTCCTCCGCGGAGACCTCGGCGGCGTCCCCCAGCGTCTTCCCGGTACGCCGCAGCAGCGTGCCGTACAGCGGTCCGGACGCCCCGCCCACGCTGGAGATCAGCTGCCGCCCGGCCGCGGTCAGCACCGCCCCGGGCGTCGCCGGCGGCTCCGCCTCCACCAGCTTCACCACCGCCGCGAAACCGCGCTGCATGTTCGTGCCGTGGTCGGCATCGCCGATGGCCGAGTCCAGCTCGGTGAGCCGCTCCGCCTCCCGGTCGATGGCGGCGGCCGCCGTCGTCATCCAGCACACGAAGAACGCGGCATCCAGGGCCGTTCCGGACACGGACCACTCTCCTCAGATCGGGTTGCCCTCGGTTCACCTGCGGCAACGGGTACCCAGCTACATACACGAGCACCAGGACGGGTAAACGAACCGGCGCCGCCGGGGGTGTCCGCTACCGGCCCCACCGGAGCGCGGCCGTCTCCACCGGCGCGTCCCACAGCCGCAGCAGCTCCCCGTCCACCTGGCACAGCGTCACCGAAGCGCCCGCCATGTCCAGCGACGTCACATAGTTGCCGACGAGCGTACGGGCCACCGCCACCTTCCGCTCGTCGAGCACCCGGCGCACCTCCGCGGCGAACCCGTACAGCTCCAGCAGCGGTGTCGCGCCCATGCCGTTGACCAGGACCAGCACCGGCAGCCGCGGTTGGAGATCCTCCAGGACCGCGTCCAACGCGACGTCCGCGATCTCCCGCGAGGTCATCATCGGCCGGCGCTCCCGCCCCGGCTCGCCGTGGATCCCCACCCCCAACTCCAGCTCCCCGGCGGGCAGTTCGAACGTCGGGCTGCCCTTGGCCGGCGTGGTGCAGGCGGCGAGCGCCACCCCGAAGCTGCGCGAGGATCCGACGACCTGCCGGGCCACCGCCTCCACCCGCTCCAGCGGCATGCCCTCCTCGGCCGCCGCTCCGGCGATCTTCTCCACGAACAGCGTCGCGCCCGTGCCGCGCCGGCCCGCCGTGAACGTCGAGTCCGTCACCGCCACGTCGTCGTCCACCAGCACGCTGGCGACCTGGATCCCCTCGTCCTCCGCCAGCTCCGCCGCCATCTGGAAGTTGAGCACGTCCCCCGTGTAGTTCTTCACCACGAACAGCACCCCGCGCCCGCTGTCCACCGCGGCCGCCGCCCGCACCATCTGGTCCGGCACGGGCGAGGTGAACACCTCTCCGGGGCACGCCGCGTCCAGCATCCCGGGCCCGACGAAACCCGCGTGCAGCGGCTCGTGCCCGCTGCCGCCGCCCGACAGCAGCGCCACCTTCTCCGCCACCGGCGCGTCCCGCCGCACCACCACCCGGTTCTCGGCGTCCACCACCAGCTCCGGATGCGCGGCGGCCATCCCCCGCAGCGCATCCGCGACGACGGTCTCCGGCACGTTGATCAGCATCTTCACGGGTACCTCCTGGTGGGCGGGCGGTCCGGCGGTTCAAGTATCGGCCGCGGGCGGCGCCGACGGCAGCGGCGCGCCCCGGTGTCGCGGCCCCGTTACGGCCTACCCCTCGCGGCGCGGCACACGCGCCGCCGGCCCTCCGCGCGAGTGAGCGGCCGGGAGGTGGGGTGCTGGCACGGGGCATGGAAGCCATGGACAGCATTTGGAAATGGTTTCCATTACGGTTAACGTGGTCGGTGAGATCAGGGCCGGGGCCGCGATCGAGGCTCAGGCCGACGAGAGGGAGTCCGTACATGTCCGCCCACTGCCAACTGACCGGCGCCAAACCGGGCTTCGGCAAGACCGTTTCCCATTCGCACCGCCGGACGTCCCGCCGGTTCGACCCGAACATCCAGCGCAAGCGCTACTGGCTCGCGAGCGAGGGTCGGTACGTCCGGCTCACGCTCAGCGCCAAGGGGATCAAGACGGTCGACGCCCTCGGGGTCGAGGCCGCGGTGGCGCGCATCCGCGCGCGAGGGGGGAAGGTCTGATGGCCAAGCGGAGCAAGATCGCCAAGAACGAGCGGCGCAAGGTGATCGTCGAGCGGTATGCGACCCGGCGCGCGGAGCTGAAGGAGATCATCCGGCGGCCCTCGTCGACCGAGGGCGAACGCGCGGCCGCGCAGGCGGAGTTGCGCCGGCAGCCGCGCGATGCGAGTGCGACGCGGGTGCGGAACCGGGACAGTGTGGACGGGCGGCCGCGCGGGCACCTGCGGAAGTTCGGCCTGTCCCGGGTGCGGGTGCGGCAGCAGGCGCACGCCGGGTTCCTCCCCGGCGTCACCAAGTCGTCCTGGTAGCTGGTGCGGACGGGCGGGCCGGCGGACGGGCCAACGGGCCCGGGCTCACGTCGCCCGGCCGCCGGCCCGTCGTGGTGGCCAGCTGTCAGACAAGGCTGCCCGCGCCGGCCGGGACGCGGCCGAGTTCCTCGGCGCGCAGTCGGGCGTAGCCGGGGAGGACGACCTCGTTGAGCAGCGCGGTGCGCTCGTCGAAGGGGAGGAAGGCGGCCTTGACCGCGTTGACCGTGAACTCCTCCAGCTCGGCCGCGCCGTAGCCGAAGGTGGTGGCCAGGTGCTGGAACTCCTGCGTCATCGTCGTGCCGCTGACCAGGCGGTTGTCGGTGTTGAGGCACACCCGGAAGCCGAGCCGGCGGAGCAGGTCGATCGGGTGCTCGGGGTAGCTCGTGGCGGCGCCCGTCTGGAGGTTGGAGGTGGGGCACACCTCCAGGGCGATCCGCATGTCGCGGACGTACGAGGCGAGCCGGCCCAGCGTGACCCGGCCGTCGGGACCGGTCGAGAGGTCGTCGGTGATGCGTACGCCGTGGCCGATGCGGTGGGCGCCGCAGCGCAGCACCGCCTCGTGGATGGAGTCCATGCCGACGGCCTCCCCGGCGTGGATGGTCACCTGGGCGCCCTGGGCGCGGAGGTAGTCGAACGCCTCGGCGTGCTTGCTCGCCGGGTTGCCGATCTCGCCGCCGGCGATGTCGAACCCGGCCACCCCGCGGTCACGGTGCGCGACCGCGAGCCGGGCGATTTCCCGGGAGCGGTCCGCGTGCCGCATGGCGCAGAGCAAGGTGCCGACCCGGATGCGGTGGCCGGCGGCCGCGGCCCGGCGCTCGCCCTCCCGGAACCCTGCGTTGACCGCGTCCACGACCTCGTCCAGGGTCAGCCCGCCGGCCAGGTGCTGCTCGGGGGCGTAGCGCACCTCGGCGTAGACCACGCCGTCGGCCGCGAGGTCCTCGGCGCACTCGGCGGCGATCCGGAAGAGCGCCTCCGGGGTCTGCATGACCGCGCAGGTGTGCGCGAACGTCTCCAGGTAGCGCTCCAGCGAACCGGAATCGGCGGCGTCGCGGAACCAGCGGCCCAGCTCGGCGGGGTCGGTGCTGGGCAGATTCCGGTACCCGGTGTGCGCGGCCAGCTCGATGACCGTGGCGGGGCGCAGACCGCCGTCGAGATGGTCGTGCAGCAGCACCTTGGGGGCGCGCCGGATCTGCTGCTCGTCGAGGACATGGGGAGCCGCCAGCGGCAGCTTGTCAGACAAGGTCATGGGGCGGGAGTATGACACGACTTCCCGGGGACGGCGAAAGCGTGCCGGCGCACGTGGGCCGGGGAGGCACGCCGGCCGGCGGCGCTGCGGGGCGTCCCGGCGTGGCCGGCCTGCCGCCCGTCGGCCCACCGGCCACCCCTCGGCCCACCGGCCGCCCCCCCGGCCGGCTACCGGGCCTGCCAGACCGGCAGGGCGGGCGCGCCCGGCGGCAGCATGTGCTTGGCCGCCAGCAGCGGCGTACGGTCCAGCCGGACGACCTGGGTGACCAGCACCGCGGGGGTGTCGGCCGGCCGGCCCAGCTGCGCCCCGCGCTGCCGGCCGAGCGTGGTGGCCACGACCGTGCTGCCGCCGGTCAGCGGCAGCCCGCGCCCGGCCGCGAGCAGCAGCCGGAGCATCGACGACGAGCCCGCCGCCGGCCCGTCGAACGCCTCCACCGCCGCCGGCAGCAGCTCCGCCAGCAGCTCGTCCCGCGCCGCCCACTCCTGCGTCAGGCACGAGGGTAGACCGGCCACCTCGACGAGGCTCTCCCAGAAGCGCACCCGGCAGGTGCCCGGCAACAGCAGATGCTGGGTGGAGAAGTCGGTCGGCTCCTCGTACGTACGGGCCAGGGCGGTGGTGGCGACCTGGCGGCCCTCGCCCAGCAGCTCCTCGACCGGCTTGAGGTACTCGAAACCGCGCGGTGGCAGATGGTGGCTGACCGTGCGGCCGACCCCGCGCCGTACGTTGATCACGCCGTCCTCCTGGAGCAGGATCAGCGCCTCCCGCAGCGCCGGGCGGCTCACGCCCAGCTCGGCGGCGAGCCGGGGCTCGGTCGGGAGGGTGGAGCCCGGTGGGTACGTGCCGTCCCGGACCGCCTCGACCATGCGCTCGTAGAGCGCGACGACCGGTCGCCGCTGCGGTTGCCTGCCGGCCATGTCGTTCTCCCTCTCCCGCTGCGGCCCGTCCTGTCCGACAAGTCTGCCCCAGATGCGGAGGATCATGGACCGGTGTCCCGCCGGCCGCGGAGCACGGCGGGGCGCGTCAGAGGAGGGCTAACATGAACAAATGGGGCGTTCGCATGGGGCCGTGACGCAGCGATTGATCGGCGACCACCTGGTGTCCGGCCGTATGGAGCCGGGCGAGGAGATCGCCCTCCGGGTGGACCAGACGCTCACTCAGGACGCCACCGGAACGCTGGTGATGCAGGAGCTGGAGGCGCTGGCGCTGGACCGGGTGCGGACCGAGGTCAGCGTGCAGTACGTCGACCACAACATCCTGCAGGCCGACGAGCGCAATGCGGAGGACCACCTCTTCCTGCGCTCGGCCGCCCGCCGTTTCGGACTGTGGTTCTCCAAACCCGGGAACGGCGTCTCCCATCCGACGCATATGCAGCACTTCGGAATTCCCGGGAAAACCCTGGCCGGTTCGGATTCCCACACCTGCGCCGGCGGATCCCTGGGAATGCTGGCGATCGGAACCGGCGGGCTGGAAGTGGCGCTCGCCATGGCCGGACGGCCGCTGCACCTCACCATGCCGGAGATCTGGGGAATCCGGCTGACCGGCGAACTCCCGCCGTGGGTGAGCGCCAAGGACGTCATCCTGGAAATGCTGCGCCGCCACGGCGTCCAGGGCGGCGTGCACCGCATCCTCGAATACCACGGACCCGGACTGGCCTCCCTCACCGCCATGGACCGGCACGTCATCGCCAATATGGGCGCGGAACTCGGCGCCACCACCACCGTTTTCCCCGCCGACGCCGCCGTACGGGCATTCCTCGAAGCGGTCGGACGCGGCGCCGACTTCACCGAAATCGTCGCGGAACCGGATGTCGCGTATGACCTGGCGGAGGAGATCGACCTGGCATCGCTGGAACCCCTGATCGCCCGGCCGACCTCGCCGGGAAATGTCGTCGGCGTACGGGAGGTCGCCGGGGAACCGGTCGGACAGGTCGTCATCGGATCCTCCGCGAACCCCGGATTCCGCGACTTCGCGGTGCCCGCCGCCATGGTGAAGGGGCGGCAGACCGCCCCCGGAGTGAGCTTCGACATCAATCCCACCTCCCGGGAGATCCTCCAGGACCTGACCCGGTGCGGGGCCACCTTCGAACTGATCGCGGCCGGTGCCAGAATTCACCAGTCGGGCTGTCTCGGCTGCATCGGCATGGGGGAGGCACCGGCCGCGGGCCGCAATTCGCTGCGTACCTTCCCGCGGAACTTCCCCGGCCGTTCCGGCACCCACGACGACGCGGTCTGGCTGTGCTCGCCGGAAACCGCCACCGCCTCCGCGCTGACCGGCGCCATCACCGATCCCCGCGCCTGGGCCGCCCGCTTCGCCATGGACCCGCCGGCACCGGACGCCCCGGATCCGGTATCCGTCAACGACGCCATGCTGGAGCCGCCGTTGCCACCGGACGAGGCGCGGCGGGTGGAGCTGGAACGCGGCCCCAACATCTCCGCACTGCCCGAACTCGACCCGCTGCCGGACGAGTTGGAACTCCCCGTTCTCCTCAAGGCAGGTGACGACGTCTCGACCGACGAGATCTCCCCGGCGGGCGCCCGGGCCCTGCCCTACCGGTCCAACATCCCGGAACTCGCGGAATTCACCCTGACCCGGCTCGACCCGGAATATCCCCGGCGCGCGACAGCGGCCCAGGAAGGCGGCGGTCATGTCATCGTCGCCGGGGAGAATTACGGGCAGGGCTCCTCACGGGAACACGCCGCCATCACTCCGCGCTATCTCGGCCTACGCGCCGTCATCGCCAAGTCCTACGCCCGTATCCACTGGCAGAACCTCGCCAACTTCGGCGTTCTGGCGCTGGAATTCGACGATCCGGACGACTACCGGCGCATCGAGCCCGGGGACCGGCTGCGGCTCACCGGCCTGCACGAGGCGCTCGCCGCGCCCGGCCCGCCGGCCCTGCGCGTCCGCAACACCACCCGCGACGAGGAGTATCCGGTCCATCACCGGCTCTCGCCCGGCCGGCGCGAGGCGGTCCTGGCGGGCGGCATCATCCCGGCCCTGGCTCGCTGAGTCCGGGGCTCAGCCACCGCCCGGCCCGGTGGACGGGCGCCGCTCGCGGCGGATGCGGCGCAGCAGGACGACGAGGTCCAGCGCGGCGACGAGCACCAGCACCGCGCAGACCACGGCCAGGACCAGCAGCACGGTCGGGCCGGGGGAGTCCTGCGGGCCGGAGGCGGCCGACCACACCGCGAAGCGAGCCGTTCCCGCGCCGAAGACCACCACCGCGGCGGCCGACAGGACCAGCCGGAGCCGCAGCGGGCTGCGGGCCGTGACCGGCTCGCTGCCGCTGCGTCGTCGGTCCTCGGGCCCGGTCTCGTCCGGACGCTCCTCGGGCACGGTCGTGTCCCCCTTCGGATCGGACGACCCCGTGCCGGGGAATCCCCGGCACGGGGGCCGCTGAGCCGAGCCGTTCGTCACCGGGGGGCACCGCGCCGGTTCCCTCACCCACCGCCTGCGGACCCGAGGCGTGGCTCGTCCTCCCTTCCATTCTCCCACCGTGGGCCCCGGCCCGGGCGGCGCGGCGGGCCGGGCCCCCGGTCGTCTCGCGCGCATCCGCCCCTGGCCGCACAGTGGAAACGATGAGCTCGACGAGCAGCGGGCGGACCGCCCGCGGGCAGGGAGACATGGCTGATCGGGAGGCGTGAGCTGCGATGACCAGCGGTGCCGGTTCCGGCCGGTACGCGCACCTGGACCCGGACACCGGCCCGGCCTTCGAGGAACTGGCCACGCTGGCCGACGGTGACCGCAAGGAGAGGCTGCGCGAGGAGATCCTGCGGGCCTGGCTGCCGATGGCCCACCGGCTGGCCCGCCGCTACACCGGCCGCGGGGAGAGCGACGAGGACCTGCGGCAGGTGGCCGCGCTCGGACTGCTCAAGGCGATCGACGCGTTCGACCCGGGGGCGGACACCCCGTTCGGCGCGTTCGCGGTGCCCACCATCGTCGGGGAGCTCAAGCGGCACTTCCGCGACGCGATGTGGGCGGTGCACGTCCCACGCAGCGTCAAGGACCTGCGGACCAAGGTCTTCCGCGCCCGCGAGGAGCTGTCCGCCCGCGCCGGTCAGCAGGAGGTCACCGTACGCGACCTGGCCGCCCACACCGGCCTCACCCAGGACGAGGTCCTGCTCGGCCTCGACGCCGAGAACACCTTCACCATCCTGTCCCTGGAACGTCCCCTGGGCGGCGACGGCTCCGACACGCTCGGCGAACTCGTCGGCCAGGAGGACCCCGCACTGGCCCTGGTCGACGACCGCGCGGCGGCCACCGCGGGCCTGCGCATGCTCCCGGAGCGTGAACGCCGCATCCTCTACCTGCGCTACTTCATGGGCCTGACGCAGAAGGAGATAGGCGACCGGGTCGGCCTCTCCCAGATGCACATCTCCCGCCTCCTGCGCCGTTCCTGCGACTTCGTCCGCGAACAGACCTTCGCGGCGCCGCGGACCTAGCGCCGGTCCGCCGGGCCATGGCCGGGTCCGCGCCCCGACCGCCGGACCGGCCCCGGGAAAACACGGCGCCCGGCGCCCTCCCGGCCGGGTCGCCGCCGGGCTGGGGGCGGGGCACCCTGGAAGCGTAATCGCGTGCCATGAGCCGAGCTGTGAGGTGCCTGATGAGCACTCTCGAAGAACACATAGACATCAGCGTTCCGCTCGATACGGCATGGGAATGCCTGCATCGTGCGGAGTCCTATCCGCAGTTCCTGGACGGTGTGCGGGCGGCCCGGTCGGAGGGCGAGCGGACCCGGCTGGACGTCGAGGCGGGCGGCCGCACCCGGGAGTTCGAGGTCACCATCACCGACCGGGGCGGGGAGAACGTGATGACGTGGCGGACCACGAGCGGGCCCACCCTGGGCGGCGCCTTCTCGCTGCTGCCCCTCGACGACGCGCACACCCGCCTGCAGGCCCGCTTCGAGTACGAGCCGGGCACCATCACCGAGACCTTCGGCGGGCCCAAGGGCTTCGCCCAGGCCGCCGCCATCGAGCGGGGTCTGCGCAGCGATCTGCAGCAGTTCAAGGAGCTGGTGGAGCAGGCCGGGTGAGCCGCGCCGGTTCCTCCTGACGCGGCGGGGGTGCCGCGCCGGTTCTTCCTGATGCGGCGGGGTGCCGGGCCGACGCGGAGGGCGGTTTCCTGACGGGAGACGGCGATGCCGGACGCAGTGGTGATCGGGGCCGGGCCCAACGGGCTGGTCGCGGCCAACCTGCTGGCCGACGCCGGCTGGACGGTGGAGGTGCTGGAGGAGCAGGAGGAGCCGGGCGGAGCGGTCCGCAGCGACCGTGGCGTGCACGCCGATTACGTCAGTGACCTGTGCAGCTCCTTCTACCCGCTGGCCGCCGCCTCGCCGGTCCTCGCCCGCCTGGACCTGTACGAGCAGGGGCTGGTGTGGAGCCATGCGCCCCGGGTGCTGGCCCATCCGCTCACGGACGGCCGCTGCGCGGTGCTGGACCGCTCCCCCGGGGACACCGCGGCCGCACTGGAGACCTTCGGTGCCGGCGACGGGGTCGCCTGGCAGGGGCTGTGCGGCATCTGGGACCGGATCGGCCCGGACCTGCTCCGGGCCCTGTTCACCCCGTTCCCCCCGGTGCGCGCGACGGCCCGGCTGGCCGCCCGGCTCCGCGCGGCGGGCGGGCTGCGACTGGCCCGGCAGCTGCTGCTGCCCGTACGGCGCCTGGGCGACGAGGAGTTCCACGGGGAGGCCGGGCGGCTGCTGCTGGCGGGCAACGCGCTGCACGCCGACCTCGCCCCGGAAGCGGCGGGCAGCGGCGGCTTCGGCTGGCTGATGTCGATGCTGGCGCAGGCCTACGGCTTCCCGGTGCCGGCCGGCGGCGCGCAGGAGTTGACCACGGCGCTGGTCCGGCGGCTGCAACGGCACGGCGGGGTGCTGCGCTGCGGGGAGCGGGTGGTCGGGATCGTGGTACGTACCGGGCGTGCGGTGGCGGTGCGCACCGCGATCGGCGAGACCGTGCCGGCGCGCCGGGCGGTGCTGGCCGATGTGTCCGTCCCGGCGCTGTACGGCCGGCTGCTCGACCCCCGTGAGCTGCCCGGCCGTCTGCTGGCGGATCTGCGGCGCTTCCAGTGGGACTTCGCCACGTTCAAGGTGGACTGGGCGCTGGGCGGCCCGGTGCCGTGGGCGGCCGAGGCCGCGGCCACCGCCGGCACCGTGCACCTCGCCGACGGGATGGACGAACTGACCCGGTTCGCCGCCCAGATCGCGATGGGGCAGGTGCCGGACCGGCCGTTCGCGCTGTTCGGGCAGATGACCACCGCGGACCCCACCCGCTCACCGCCCGGCACCGAGTCGGCCTGGGCCTACACCCACGTACCGCACCGGGTCCGCGGGGACGCGGCGGAGGAGGGCGGGATCACCGGCGCCTGGGACCGCGGGGAGCAGGAGGCGATGGCGGACCGGGTGGAGGCACAGGTCGAGCGGTTCGCCCCCGGCTTCCGGGGGCGGATCAAGGCCCGGCGGATCCTCGCCCCGCCCACCCTGGAGGCACTGGACGCCAATCTGCACGGCGGCGCGATCAACGGCGGCACCACCGCCGTCCACCAGCAGCTGTTCTTCCGGCCGCTGCCGGGCCTGGGACGTCCGGAAACCCCCGTCGAGGGGCTCTTCCTGGCCTCGGCCGGCGCGCATCCGGGCGGCGGGGTGCACGGCGCACCGGGGGCCAACGCGGCCCGGGCCGCCCTGCACCGCTCGCCGGGCAGCCTGCTCCACCGCACCCAGCGCGCCCTGGGCCGCGGCGCCCCGCTCCGGGCGGGCACCTGGCCCTGACACCTGGCCCTGACACCTGGTCCCGACCCGCCTGCCGGCGCCCCGTGATGGCGCGTGGGCCCTGGACGGACCTGCTCGTCTAGGACGCCCGGTGGTCGCCGTCCCGCCCCGGCACGACCAGGACCGGCGCGGCCGCCCGGTGCAGCACCTCACCGCTCACCGATCCGAGCATCAGCCGGCGCAGCCCCCGGCGGCCGTGGGTGCCGACGACCAGCAGGGCGGCGCCGCGGGACGCCTCGGTCAGCATCGCCGCCGGGCGGATGCGTTCCACACGGGCGTGCACGGTGACGTCGGGGAAGCGGTCGAGTCGCTTGGCCGCCTCGGTACGGAGGATCTCCAGCGCGGCCGCGTCGAGCGCCTCGTAGTCGGGCGCGACCAGACTGGGGCCGGTCGGCACCTCGCCGGGATGAAAGGTGGCGTGCAGCAGCTCCAGGCCCGCCCCGCGCGCCGCCGCCTCCTCGTACGCCGCGTCCAGGGCCTGCGCCGAGAGGTCGCCGAGGGCCACCCCGACCACCACCCGGTTGTCCGGCTCCGCGGAGGTCTCCCCGGGCCGTACGACGATGACCGGGCAGTCGGCGTGGGTGGCCACCTGCTGGCTGACCGACCCCAGCGGCAGCCGGGGGAAACCGCCGCTGCCGCGGTGGCCGAGGACGAGGAAGGAGGCCGTCGCGGCGCGCTCCAGCAGGACCGGCGCGGGCCGGCCGGGCACCGTCTCCGTGGTCACCGTGATGCCGGGGAACTCCCGGCGGGCGAGCTCCGCGAGCCGTTCGGTGACCGCGGCGGCCGGGGCCGGCGGGCCGTGCCCGGCCTCGTCCGCCGCGGTGCCGGCGGTGTCCGGATGGCCGGTGACATGGAGCAGATGCAGCGGGGTGTGGTGCAGTCCGGCCTGCCGCGCGGCGTGCCGCACCACCGTCCGTTGGTCGCTTCCTTCGTCAACACCCGCCAGGACCGGGCGGATCGGTGAGGCACCGGACATCGGATCACTCCTGTTCGCGTGGGGCACGCCGGGGCCGGGCGACCCCGGGGGAAGGGCGGCTACCCCGCAGCGGGAGCGGTCAAGCGGGCCCGTCCGGGCCGATCGTGTCCGGGGCCAGCAGCATGAGCGCCACGTCGTCCTGCCGGTCCGCCCCGGAGTACCGGTTCTCCAGCAGGATGTCCGCGAGGGCGTCGGGCTGCCCGGATGGTGCCGCGCTCAGCCGGCCGGCCAGCTCCGCGACCGCGGAGTCCAGGTCGACGCCCGGCTGCTCCACGAGCCCGTCGGTGTAGAGGGCCAGCACGGAGTCCGGCGGCAGGTCGATCTCGGTGGCCTCGTACCGGGCGTCGGGGTCGATGCCCAGCAGCAGCCCGTGCGGCACGTCCAGCACCCGGGTGTGCCGGTCGGGAGGGCGGAGCAGCGGCGGCGGGTGGCCGGCACTGGCCAGACAGGCCAGGCCGGAGCGCAGATTGATGTGGACGTACAGACAGCTGGTGAACAGGTCCGGGTCCAGATCGGTCAGCAGCCGGTTCGTCCGGGCCAGCACCTCG
Organism: Streptomyces sp. NPDC059649; assembly: GCF_042734445.1. Classification (NCBI taxonomy): domain Bacteria; kingdom Bacillati; phylum Actinomycetota; class Actinomycetes; order Kitasatosporales; family Streptomycetaceae; genus Streptomyces; species Streptomyces sp. NPDC059649. Next base: position 66,295 of record NZ_JBHWDV010000009.1, on the reverse strand, counting down.
CCCGGGGGCGCGCCCGCCGACGCATGGGCGTGCACGGCGGTACGGGCCTGCCCCATCAGGGCAGCCGCCGCCGCGTTGTGGCCCTGTACGTCCCCGATGACCGCGGCCACGCTGTCGGCGTCGAGGCGGATCAGGTCGTAGAAGTCGCCGCCGATGTCCATCCCGCGGGTCGACGGCAGATAGCGGGCCGCGACCGCGAGGCCGGGCACCCGCGGCAGGCTGTGCGGCAGCAGTCCGGCCTGCAGGTCGTGGGCCAGCTGGTGTTTGGCGTCGTACAGCCGGGCCCGGTCCAGCGCCTGTGCGATCAGCCCGGCCAGCGAGGTGAGGACCTGGCGCTCCTCCATGCTGAAGGTGCGGGGGCGGTCGTAGGAGAGGATGCAGCAGCCGACCGGGCGGCCGGAGACGATCAGCGGCAGCACGGCCCGGGCGGCCTTGCCGGTCAGCTGCGGCAGCCCGGGGTAGTCGCGTTCCATCTGCTCGGGGCTGGTGTAGAAGCTGGGCTCCCCGGTGGCCAGGGCATGCACGGCCGGGCTCTTCGCGGCGCCCAGCGCGAGCCCCTCGAAGGCGGTGATGGCCTCCGTGGGGTAACCACGGTGGCCGATGGTCCGCAGCCGGCCGGCCTCCGCCGCGTACATGAGCATGCCCTGGGCGCCGAACGCCGGCATGATCTGGTCGGCGACGAGGTCGACGACGTCCTGGACGCCCACCGCCTCGGTGAGCGCGGCCGCCAGATGCAGTACGTGGTAGATCTGCCCGGCCCGGGGCGGCACCGCCTCTCCCGGTGCGGGCACCGGCAGCGGGCCGTACTCCTTGCCGGCCGGGACCTCCGAGGGGGCGATCCGCACGCTCAGGCCGCGGCCGTCCGGGAAGAGCCGGAAGGTGAGCCACCGATCGGGCGGGCGGAAGGCGATGAAGGACATCGGCTGACGGCTGATCACCGCCGCGCGGTACCGGTCCTCGAACGCCGGGTCGCGCAGCCAGGGCAGTGCCTCCCAGGGGCGCGCCCCGAGCAGCCGGTCCGGATCCTCGCCGAGCAGCTCCGCCGCGCCGGTCGTGATCAGGGTGATGCTGCCGTCCAGGTCGAGCGCGCAGGCGCCGCCCGGCAGGCGTTCGGCGAAATCGACCGCGGCCCACGCCTCCCGGGGGCCGACGGTCCGGACCGGCGGCGGGGTCAGCACCCGCGGCTCGACCGGCCGCGCCGGATTCCCGTCGGTCCGCCGGGGGTGGCGCGCCAGCACCTCCGCCAGCTGCCGGCAGCCGTCCTCCACGCGGGCTCGCTCGTCCGCCGACAGGCGTGACGGATGCCCGGCCGGCCACAGCAGCAGCAGTGCGCCCCGGCCCTCGGCGCGGTCCCCGTCCCAGTCGCCGATCGGCGCCGCGGCCAGCGCGAAGTCGTACGGCACGGCCACCGCCGTACGGGGGAAGTCACGGACCAGCTGCTGATGGTTGCCCGCCCACACCAGATGCCGCCGGCGGACGGCGACCGCGACCGGGATGGGGGCGGCCAGGGCCACCCGGCTCCACGGCTCCAGGAACGGCGCCGGCACCCCGCTCATGACGGTCAGCTGCAGCACCGGCTCGTCGTCCGCCAGCACGTACACGCCGCCGGCGGACGCCCCGGCGTCCAGCAGCACCCGGAGCAGTGCCCGGTCCAGCGGGTCGGTTCCGGCCCCGCCGTTCATCTCGCACCCACACCGCTGTCGTCCTGACATGTACGACCCACTCCGGCCTGCCGTCCGTCCGGAACAGTGCTGACGTTACGCCGACGACCGGACCACGGCATGCGAGCGCCCGTGGGCGGTCCGTCCCGGGAGCTATCCCGAGAGATGGGGCAAAGCGCCGTATATCATGTAATGGCGCCTCTTGAACCTGGCGCGGGCAGCATGTCACCTCCGCATTCGGAGAGGAAACATGGCCGCAGACGAAGAGGACGAAGAAACACCGGACCGGCGCCCGACCCGTAAGAAGACGGCCGGGAAAAGCAGCGACACGGACGCCGGCGACCGGACCAGCGACAGGGGAACGGAGCGCGCAGCCCGCCGCGTTTCCGCGCCGCGGGCGATGCGCTACGCGGCCGAACAGCTCCAGGACCTTCTGGGCCGCGCTCCCGAGTCCGTCTCCGCGGTGCAACCGACGGAGGACGGCTGGATGGCCGACGTGGAAGTCCTGGAACTCGAGCGCGTCCCCACGACGAGCAGCGTGATGGCGAGCTACCGGGTGACGCTGGACGAGGAAGGCGAACTGGTGTCGTACGAGCGCACCCGCCGCTACACGCGAGGGCAGGTCGGCCAGAGCTAGGCCGGGCATCGCCGACACCCATCCGTTCGCCAAGTGAACGACACGGCCACTCCGGGGTGACCTGGGGTGAGCCGGTGAAAGGGAGGCACCGTGACTGTAGTGCCGCAAGGCGGAGGGGCCGTGGCCACCGGTGGTGGCGGGACCGGCAACCTCTACGACATCGTCGAACTGCTCCTGGACCGCGGACTCGTCATCGACGTCTTCGCCCGCGTCTCGCTCGTGGGTCTGGAGATCCTCAAGGTCGATGCCCGCATCGTCGTGGCCAGCGTGGACACCTACCTGCGCTTCGCCGAGGCCTGCAACCGCCTCGACCTGGAGTCCGGCCGCAAGGCACCCGCCAAGCTGACGGACGTCGTCGGCGAGGTCACCGAGGGCGGCGCGCGCGGCAAGACCAAGGGGGCCCTGAGCGGCGTCGCGGATGCGGTCGCCGACGCCCTCAAGTCCACCACTGAGGAGGCCGAGGAACGGCACAGGGAGCCCGCGGGCAAGCGCGAGCGACCGGTGAGGCACCGAAAGGACTGAGCCATGTCCGTCTACGTCTACTCGATCGTGTCCCGCAAGCATCCGCAGAACCTCGACGGCGTACAGGGAGTGGGCGACCCGCCGTCAGCTTTGCGCACCCTGGCCGTCGACAAGCTGTCCGCGGTGATCAGCGACGCTCCTGACGAGCTGCGGCCCAAGCGCCGCGACCTCGCCGCCCACCAGGGCGTCCAGGAACGGCTGATGGCCGACGGCACGGTCCTGCCCCTGCAGTTCGGCTTCATCGCCGACGACGAGGACGCGGTACGGACCGTGCTGGAGGAACGCGCGGACGAGTTCGCCGAGCGGCTGCAAGCACTGGAAGGCTGCGTCGAGTACCACCTCAAGGCAGCCCAGAGCGAGGAGGCGATGCTCCGCCAGATCCTCCTGGAGTCCGACCAGGCGCGCCGGATGAACGAGGAGATCAGAAGCGGCCAGGGCGGCCCGGACCTCCCGCTCGCCCTTGGTGAACTGATCTCCAAGGAAGTCGAGGCGCGCAAGGAACGGCTCGCCGCCGCGGTCGCCGAGGCGCTGCGCGGCTTCGCCCGTGAGGAGAGCACCGCGAAGCCGTCCGGCGACGACTTCCTCAGCGTGTCCTTCCTCGTGGACCGGGCGCAGGAGGACCGTCTGCGCACCGTCGTCCAGGAACTGTCCGACAAGCTGGGCGAGGACTTCGACCTGCGGCTGCGCGGTCCGCTCCCCGCCTACAGCTTCGTCTAGTCCGTCCGCGCTCCCGGGCGTTCGGCCCTCCGGTCGCCCGGCCCCGCGGCTTCGTCAGGGAGTTTTTTCCATGGGCGTGCTGACACAGATCGCCACCCTCCCGCTCGCCCCGGTGCGCGGCATCTGGTGGGTCATGGGGAAGGTGCTCGAGGCCGCCGAGAACGAGTACTACGACCCGGCCCCCGTGGAACGCCAACTCGCCGAGCTGGAAAAGGCGTTGCTGGCCGGGGAGATCGACGAGGAGACCTTCGACCGGCGTGAGGACGAACTGCTGGACCGGCTGGACGAGATCCGGGCCCACGTCCAGGGCACCGGTGGCTGACCGGGACCGCACGCACGCCGGAACCCCAGGGAATCGAGGTGCAGGGCCGTGAGCGAACCCCTCGCCCGGAGGCTGGGCGACCATCCGTCCAGGGCCGCCCCGACCGGTGGCCAGGGCACCTCGGCCAACCTCGCGGACATCCTGGAACGGGTCCTGGAAAAGGGCCTGGTGATCGCCGGTGACATCCAGATCAACCTGCTGGACATCGAGCTGCTCACCATCAAGCTGCGGCTGCTGATCGCGTCGGTGGACAAGGCGAAGGAGATGGGCATCGACTGGTGGGAGCACGACCCCGCACTGTCCTCCCGGGCCTCCGACGGCTACCGCTCGCTCGCCGAGGAGAACCGGCGGCTGCGGGCCGAACTCGCCGCGGCGCGCGGCCGGCCCGCGGACGACGCACTGCCACCGGGCGACACGGCGGACGAGCCCGCGGAAGCCGAAGAAGAAGCGCGAGAAGCCGCAGGAACCGAAGAAGCCGCAGAGGCCGGAGAGGCCGAGAGGGTCCGGGCGAACGAGCGGGCCGAGGTGACCGAGCAGGCCGGGGCGGCCCGGCGGACGGACCGACCGCCGGCCCGCGGCCGGCGCAACGTCAGCGGCGGCTCGGGCACGTCGGGCCGGGCCCGCACCTCCGGCACCGCACGCAAGCGGGCCGAGCCGCGCCCGCGGGGGAAGCAGCAGGACGAGCCATGACCGAGGTCAACAGCTATGCGTACGCGGTCGCCCGGGACGCCGACGGCTCGCTGGAGGAGGCGCTGGCCGGGCTTCCGGGGGTGGCCGACGCACCGGTGCGCCTGGTGCGCACGGGCGACGACGGCGATGTGGTCGTCGCCGTCAGCGCGGTGCCCGCGGCGGACTTCGACGAGGGCGCGCTGCGCTCCCACCTCGAAGACCTGGACTGGCTGGAGGCGGTCGCCCGTGCCCACCACCGGGTGATCGAGGCACTGGCCGCCCGTACCTCCGTGCTGCCGCTGCGGCTGGCCACCGTCTACCTCGACGACGAAAGCGTCCGGCTGATGCTGGCGGACCGCCGGCGGGCGTTCGCCGACCGGCTCACCGAGCTGGCCGCACAGACCGAGTGGGGGGTCAAGATCTACGCCGAGGAAGCCGCGCCCCCCGAGGCTCCCGAGGAACCGTCCGCCGGCCAGGACCTGAGCCCCGGGCGGGCCTACCTCAGCCGGCGCAGGGCCCAGCGGCACGCCCGTCAGGACGCCTTCCGGCATGCCGAAGAGGTGGCCCGGCGGGTCGAGGACACCGCCCGCACGTACGCCGTCGACCAGGTCAGGCACCGGGCACAACAGGGCGAACTGGCCAAGGGCCCGGGGGAGAACGTCGTCAACGACGCCTACCTCGTGCCGCAGCAGGACGCCGAGGACTTCCGCGCCGAGGTCCTCCGGGCCGGTGAGGGCTTCCCCGGCGTCCGCGTGGAGGTCACCGGGCCCTGGGCCCCCTACTCCTTCGCCGTCCCCGCCGAGGCCGAACCGCTGCGGAGAACCTCGCCGTGAGGACCGTGGGCGGGCCGCCGGCCAGGGCGGCGGACGAGCCGCTGCCGAACCCGCAGATCGCGCTGATCGACCTGCTGGACCGGCTGCTCAGCGGCGGCGTGGTGCTCACCGGCGACGTGGTGCTCTCCATCGCCGACATCGACCTCGTCCGCATCTCGCTGCGCGCGCTGATCGTCTCCATCAGCGCCGCGAACCCCTCCCCGTGGCCGGCACACGAGGAACTGACGCAGCGCGAGGCGTTGCCGTACGAGCAGGACCTGACGCCCCCGGAGGCCGGGCCGTGACGGAGGACGCCCGGTGGCCGGCCGGCGCCCGCTTCGACGAGGTCGCCGACGCGGCGGCGCGCGCCTTCCGCCTGCTGCCCGCGGCACCGGAGGACGACGTGCTGCGCACGCCCGGCGGGCAGGCGCACCGGCCCGCACACCGGATCGCCACCGATCCCGACACGGTGGAACGGGACCTGATGAAGCTCGTCCTCACCCTCGTCGAGCTGCTGCGGCAGCTCATGGAACGCCAGGCCCTGCACCGGGTCGACGCCGGGGACCTCAGCGAGGAGCAGGAGGAGCGGCTGGGCGAGACGCTGATGATCCTGCACAGCCGGATGGTGGACCTCTGCGCCCGCTACGACCTGTCACTGGAAGACCTCAATCTGGACCTCGGGCCCCTCGGGACCCTGCTGCCACCGTCCTGACCGGCACCGTCCGTGAACCACCGGCCCGGAACCGGGCCGCCACCCCAAGGAGCACGACCAAGGAGCACGACACAAGAGCACGACACAACAGCACGACAGGAGCGCGAGATGGACATCAGGAAGAAGACCCGGGAGCTCGGCGGCACGGCCGCGGGCAAGGCCAGGGAAGCGATCGGCAAGACCAAGGAAACGACCGGCAAGGCCCGCGGTGACGCGCGGCTCGAACACAAGGGGAAAGCCGAGAAGGCCATGGGGAAGGTCAAGCAGGCCGTGGAGCGGGGCCGGCACACCCTGAAGCACTGAGCGTGCCGTCCGGCGCAGAACCGGTCCCCGCCGCCCGTGTCTCCGTGCGGGCGGCGGGGACCGGTGGCGTATGCGCCGCGTGGCCCCGCCTTGGGCCGCGCCGCGTGGCCCGGCCTTGGGGAGCGGGCCGGTGCCCGGCCTTGGGGAGCCGGCCGGTTCAGCCGCCGGCGTCGGGCAGTCGGACCCGGACGGTGCCGTCGGCCTCCACGCTCACCTCGAACGCGGGCTGCGGCGCGGTGGCGGGGCCCCGTACGTTGGCGCCGTCCGCCAGCCGGAAGACGCTGCCGTGCCAGGGGCACTCCACACAGCCGTCCGCGACCTTCCCGTCGGACAGCGGCCCCGCCATGTGGCTGCACCGGTCGGCGAGGACGTGGAGGTGGCCGCCCGGCTGCCGCACCACCAGCAGGGGCACCTCACCCAGCTCGCGGCGGACCGCCTCGCCGACCGGGAAGTCCGTCACCCGGCCCACGGTGTGCCAGCCCGCCGCCACGAGGTGCGGCACCGGCTGTGCCTTGTTGGCGCCCGCGGCCTGCCGGTAGGCGAGGTGCCCGCCCAGCAGCCCACCGGTGCCGGCCGCGCACAGCCCCGCGAGCCCGAGGGCCTTGCCCAGCGCGGTGCGGCCGCGGCCGCGCTGCACCCACGAGTTCGCGTACAGACCGATGGCCACGGCGTTCGACGCGGCGTGCACGAGCCCGGTGCGCAGCTGCTCCTGGTGCTGCTCGGCCCAGTCCACCCAGCCGGCCAGCGCGGCCGGTACGGCGGACAGCACGCCCACCCCCACCAGCACCCGGGCCCCGCGCCGGGTGCCGGGCACCAGGTCCAGCACCGCGGCGGACAGCCACGAGCCCAGCGGGAGCTGGACCAGCGCCGGGTGCAGCGGATGGCCGATCGGCAGCCCGTGCAGCACATCGCGCCAGCGCCCCAGCGGCAGTCCGCGGACCGCCCGCCGGAGCGGGCGGATCAGCGGGTCCAGCTTCTCCAGGCGGCCCAGCTCGTCGAGGGAGCGCAGGAAGGTGGCTTCGGTGCGGGCCGCGGCGCCTTTCAGCGTGCCGGTGTCGCCGCCGGAACCGGTGGCCGTCCGCAGGCCGCCACCCGCGCCCGGGGAGAGGACGGCGAATTTCGTGTACCGCGCGGAGAGCCGCATCAGCCTCACTCCTCTTCGGTCTCTTCTTCGTCCTCTTCGGCGGGCTCTTCCTCTTCCTCTTCCTCTTCCTCGGGTTCTTCGCCTTCCGCCCCCTCTTCTTCCTCTTCCTCTTCCTCCTCCTCTTCTTCTCCCCGTGCCTCCTCTTCGCCTTCTTCGCCTTCTTCGCCCTCTTCCGCGCCTTCCTCGGCCGCTTCGCTCTCCTCTTCCTCAAGGGCCTCTTCATGGGTCTGTACGACCTCGCCGTCGCGGATCTCGCCGCGCCAGCCTTCCGGTTCCTCGGTGGTGAGGGTCACGTAACGCTGGAAGTGTTTGAAGTCCAGCCGCAGCCGTCGGCCCTGCGCCCGCCAGATGTTTCCGGTCTTCTCGAAGAATCCCGAGGCGTAATACTCGACGACCAGGACGATGCGGGTCAGATTCGGCGCCAGTTCATGGAAACTCACCGCGCCCCGGGTCGATCCCTTGGCCCCCTCGGAGGTCCAGACGATCCGGTCGTCCGGTATCTGTTCCTGGACGGTCGCCTTCCAGCCGCGGGTCGACGGTCCGACCTTGGCCTTCCAGTCGCTGGTCGTCTCGTCGTGCGGCGACACATTGCGCACGCCTTTGGTGAAGCGGCTGAACTTCTCGTACTGCGTCCAGTGGTCATAGGCGGTACGCACCGGCACACCGACGTCGAGGACCTCGATGATGTTGGTGACCTTCCGGTCGCCCGAGGCGCGTTTCTTCCCGCCGCCGAGGGCCGCCTTGGCCTTCCCGAGCAGGCTGTCCTTGACGCTCTTCGCCGTTCCGGAGAGCACCGCCTTGGCGGGGGAGGAGCCGCCCAGCAGGCCCAGGCCGATCTCCTTGCCCAGCGATCCGCCGTGCTCGGCGACATCGGTGAGCCGGTCCGTCATGTCCGTCAGCTTGTCGCCGGCCCGTTCGGCGAGGTTTCCCACCAACGCCGTCATGAGGTTGCCGAACTCGTCACGCAGCTGGTCGAGCCCCGATTCCACGCCCCGTCCCGTTTGTGCCATGACAGATCACCTTCCGCCTCTGTCGCGCGACGTGGTCTTCTTGGCGGCGCTCTTCTTCGACGGCGCCCTCTTGGCCGTCTTGGCCGTCTTCTTCGCCGCCGGGGCCTTCTTGGCGGCCTTCTTCGCCGGAGCCTTCTTGGCGGCCTTCTTGCCCGGGGCCTTCTTGGCGGTCTTCTTCGCCGGGGCCCGCTCGGCCGCGGACCGCTTCGCCGGGGCCCGTTCCGCGCGGGCTCCGCGAGGCCGCTCCTCGGCCTCCTCTTCCTCCGGCTCTTCTTCCTCGTCCTCGTACTCGCCTTCCTCTTCCTCCTCCTCGGGCTCCTCTTCCTCCTCCCGCGGCTCCTCCTCGTACTCCTCTTCCTCCTCGTCCTCGTACTCCTGCGGGCCGAGTTCGAGGAGGCGGGTCCGCTCGTGGAGCGTCTCGGCGAGCGAGCTCAGCTGGCGGTTCGCGGCGGCCGCCAGGGCCTTGCGGCCGGCGCCCATCACCTCACCGCGGAGCTGGTCGCCCAGATCCGCGACCTGGGGTATCTCCCCGAGCTTGCGGACGCTGTCGGACACCAGCTGACGCGGGTCGAGACCGGATTGGCGTCCGGCGAGATAGGACGCCGCCGTGAAAGCGAGCCGGCCCTTCTTGGTACGGCCCAGCACATAGCCGCCGGCCACGGCGGCGGCGAGCATGATCTTCGTTCTCTCGTTCATGGACGTGTCACCTTTTCCTGGGCAGCCGGCCGATGGACGCCATATCTCCAGAGTGATCCCTGTGGTGACCTGCGCATCTCGGGCGCCTGGCGCGGGTGCGGGGCGCGGCTGCGCCCCGTGGGCATGCCGAGGGAGCGGGTTCGCTCGCCGTTACGGGCAGCCCGTTCTACGGGTTACCGGCGGTGCGGAAGAAAAACCCGCGGACGCGTCAAAGTGTGAACGATGCGGTCAAAAAGCGGTCAATGAACGCAGAGTGTCCTTCCGGTCGCCGGGCGGCAGGTGTGCGGAAGGAAGACGACGGTCCTAGGCTCGGAATATGCCGGGAACACGCCGTGCACCGCCTCGTGCGGGGGCAGATCGTGTGGGAACAGCGGGCGCGCGGCGTGCTCGCCGGTGTCCGGCCGTGGCCCGGCTGCCGGCCGTGGCGGCGGTGGTGGCCCTGCTCTGCGTGCCGGCCGGAACCCCCGTGGCCCTGCTCGGCGTGCCGGCCGGCGCCCCCGGCGCCCTGGCCCGAACTCCCGCCCTGACGGGCGCCGCTGACCCCTCCGCCACCCCCGGGTTGGCCCGCTTCTACGAGCAACGGCTCTCCTGGGCCCGGTGCGGCCCGGACGTACGGCAGAGCGCCCGCAGCCAGGGCGACACCGCGCCCCCGGGCTTCTACGACCGGCTGGAGTGCGCCCGGCTGACCGTACCGCGGGACTACGGCCACCCCGAGCGGACCGCGCTGCAGGTGCAGCTGGTCCGGCTGCCGGCCACCGGGCCCGGCAAACGGCTCGGTTCGCTCGTGCTCAACCCCGGCGGGCCGGGCGCCTCCGGCGTCAACTACCTGATCGGCAGCGGCAGCGCCTTCGCGCGGCCGGGCCAGCGCTACGACCTCGTCAGCTTCGATCCGCGCGGTACCGGCCGCACCGAGCCGGTCTCCTGCGGCAGCCGGCTCGCCCCGCCGCCCGGCAACGCCGCCGACGACAGCCTCGCGGCGAAGGAGAAGCGCATCAACGAGGCGTGCGGGCGGTACTCCGGCGGGCTGCTGCCCTGGGTCGGCACCACGGAGGTCGCCCGGGACATGGACGTACTGCGCGCCGCGGTCCACGACGACAAGCTCAACTACCTGGGGTTCTCCTACGGCACCAAGCTGGGCGCGGTCTACGCCCATGAATTCCCGGACAAGGTCGGCCGGATGGTGCTGGACGGCGTCGAGGACCCCACCAAGAACACCTGGCAGACCGCGCTCGCGCAGGCCCGGGGCTTCCAGCGGGCGCTGGACGACTTCGCCGCCGACTGCATTCGTGCCGCGGACTGCCCGCTCGGCCCGGACGACGGCCGGGCACAGGACCAACTGCTGCGCTGGTACCAGGAGTTGACCGATACGCCGCTGACGGTGCGGGGACGGACGGTGGACGAGACCACCTATGTCTACGCGCTGCGCGAGGCCCTCTACAGCCGGAACGACTGGCCGGCCCTGCGGCAGGCCCTGGCCCAGCTGCGGCGCGGCGACGGCGCGGGCATCCTCCGGCTCAGCGACATCGGCGGCAGCCGGGCACCCAAGAGCAGCCGGGCCGCGGACGCCGGCCAGAACGCCGACGGCAACCCGGCCGCCGACAGCAGCAAGGCCACCCACCACGGTAAGGCCCGCGGCGGCACGGCCGTTGCCGTACCGCCGCGGGCCGGAATCCCGCCGCGGCGGACCGGGCAGGACGACGAACTGCCGCCGCAGGACCAGTTGGCGCTGCGGGCGATCTCCTGCCGGGACACCTCGGAGCGCTACGGCGCCGCCGACTACCCCCGGGCGGAGCGCGAACTCACCCGGGCCTCACCGCTGTTCGGCCCGGACATCGCCCCGACCCTGCTGGACTGCTACGCCTGGCCGGTCGCGGGTGATGACTCCTCCCGGGACGTCGCGGCGCCGGACGCGCCGCCGATGCTGCTCGTCGCCACCACCAACGACCCGGCGACCCCGTACCAGGGTGCCCTCAACATGGCCCGGGCGCTGGACAACTCCAGCGTGGTGCTGACCTTCCGCGGGGAAGGGCACGCCGCCTACGCCACCGGCGACGCCTGCGTCCAGGCCCATGTCGACCGGTTCCTGATGGACGGCGCGCTGCCCAGGCGGGGCACCAGCTGCGGCTGAGCGGGCCGGTGGACGGCGGCCCGGTCGACTACCCCCGGTAGTAACGGTTGTCCTCCACGTCGACCACGGGGGCCCCGGGGGAGGGCGGCTGGGTCCGCCGCCGCTTGAGGATGCTCACGTACGTTGCGAGTCCGATGATGCCGACGATCATCATGATGATGCCGACGAGGTCGAGATTGATCCCGGCCATGTGCCAGTCGACGGCGAACGTGAGGATCGCCCCCACCGCCAGCAGACCGATGCACCCGCCGATACCCATGGTGTAAGCCTCCATAACTGGTGTGACGGTCAGGTCTGTTGACAGTGCGGGTACCCGGTCATCGGGGCCCTATGTCCGTGCTGCGGCCGGCTGCCCGGTGCGCCGCGGGGGCGAGCGGCGCGGATCCGGGCCGTGGCCTGGCGGTTCAGCCGGCGCGCCGGCCGCCGCGGCCCGCGGTCTTCTTCGCCGGGGCGGTCTTCTTCGCGGCGGCCTTCTTCGTGCCTGCCGTCTTGGCGGCGGTCTTCTTCTCCGCGGTCTTCCGCCCCGCGGTCTTCTTCTCCGCGGTCTTCCGCCCCGCGGCCTTCTTCCCGGTCTCCGCCAGGCCGGACCCCTCGTCCTCGCCGCGCGACCGCTTCGCCGCCCGGACGCTGTCCTGCAGCGCCGCCATCAGGTCCATGACCTGGCCGGCCGGGGGCTCCTCGCCGGTGGCGAACTCCGGCTCGCGGTCGGCCAGCTTCGCCGCCACCAGCTCTTCGAGCGCCTCGCGGTAGTGATCGTGCACGTCCTCCTCGGACAGTCCCCCGAAGGAGTCCATCAGCGCCTCGGCGGCCGCCACCTCATTGGCGTGCACCGGCGCCTCGCGCTCGGGCAGCACCCCCTGCAACGGGCGGATCTGGTGCGGCCAGAGCAGTTGCTGCATCACGAGGACCTCGCCCATCGGCCGGATCATCGCCAGCGTCTCCCGGCCGTGCAGCGCGATCTTCCCGAGGCCGACCCGCTGGTGCCGTTCCATCGCCTCGCGCAGCAGGACGTACGGTTTGGCCGCGGCCGGGCCGTCGATGCCCAGGTAGTAGCCCTTGCCCAGCTGCAGCGGGTCGATGTCACCGCCGGCGACGAAGGCGAGGATGGTCAGGGTCCTGGCGGTCGGCAGCGGGAGGGCCTCCAGGTCCTCGTCGCTGAGCGGGACGACCGTGTCGCCGTCGTCGGGCCGGTAACCGCGGCCGATCTCGTCGGGGGACACCTCGGTGCCCTCCAGGGAGCACACCGGCTGGTTGCGCACCCGCCCGCCGTCCTTGGTGTGGATGCGGACGAAGCTGACCGACGCGGAGCTCTCCGTGGCGTTGTACGCCGCGACCGGGATCGTGACCAGGCCGAAGCTGATGGCGAACTTCGCCGTGGGACGCATGGGGGCCGCCTTCATCGGTGTGTCCGGCTCCATGCTAAGCGGGCCGGGCAAACCGTACATCCCAGGTCATATAAGGCATGGCCCGATCGGGTGGGGCGGCGCCCCGAGGGCCGCCCATCGCTGGGCGGCCCCGGGTCGGGTCAGGTCACGTCACCGCGGCCTGCCGGTGGTCTCCTGCGCAGAGCGCCCAGATGATGAAGATGTCGATGGCGACCAGCGTCAGGGCCCAGAACGGGTAGTACGGGATCCACAGGAAGTTCGCGAGCGCGCCGAGGCCGGCGAGGGCGACACCGAGGACGCGTGCCCACGTGGCCCCGCTGGCGATCAGGGCGACGCCCGCGGCCAGGATCACGATGCCCAGGATCAGGTGGATCCATCCCCAGCCCGCGAGGCTGAACGAGAACACGTAGTTCCGTGTCGTCAGGATGACGGTGTCCTTCGCGATGGCGGAGATGCCCTCCAGGAGGGTCATCGCCCCGCCGAAAATCATCAGGACGCCCGCGAAGGCCGTCCAACCCCCGACAATGGTCGGTTTCTGCGTGGCCATGGCTCACTCCTCACATGAGAAACCTGGCCGGCCGCCGGCGCGATCCCGACGGTGGTCATGTGGTCATGCGCGCTGTTTCCACGTTTCCACAGGGACCGGCCGGCCGCATGTCAGGGGTGCGGGCTCCGCATTGAGGGGGGATCAGCGCCGGCCGGCCCCACGGCGCGGCGGTGCGGCCCGGACCGCGGTGCCCGGGGCGGGCAACGGATCGGGCGCCGGACCCGGTTCGGGCCCCGGCGTGGGCGGCGCCGGGTGCGGCGGGACCGGGTCCGGCTCGGGGCCCGGTACCGGCGGCGGCACCGGGTCCGGTCCGGGCGCGGGGACCGGGCCGGGACGCGGGCCCGGCGTGGGTCCGGGCGGCCCGGGCCCCGGACCCGGCGTCGGTGGTACGGGATCGCGCTCCCCGCGCCCCTGCTGACGGCATGTGGCATCCGGTACGAGATCCGGCACGAGACCCTCCTTCGCTACGGCCCCACGGGCGGTGAGCGCCCCGTGCGGCCCCATCGGGACACCACCCTTGTTGCCGTTTTCGTGCCGGGCATGCGGCGTGGCGGACGGCCACCACCCGGACGCCGGAGCGTACGGCGGCCCGCAGCGGGTACCCCCGCCCGCATGGAGGACACGGACAGGGACACGGATACCGGCGGGAAGAGGACCGGCAAGGGTGGCACCGCCGGGAAGGCCGCCGGCAAGGCCCGCAAGGGCGGTACCAAGGCCGTGCGGGCGGGCCACCGGACGGTGGAGGTGCACCGCCCCGACAAGGTGCTGTTCCCGGACGACGGGCTGACCAAGGCCGATGTCGTCGACTACTACCGCCAGGTGGCCGCGGTCATGGTCCCCCAGCTGCGGGACCGCCCGCTGATGCTGGAGCGGCTCCCGGAAGGGCTCGCCGGTCCGCACTTCATGCAGAAGGAGACCCCGGACCACTACCCCGACTGGATCCGGCGCGAAGAGGTCGCCAAGGAGGGCGGCACCGTCACCCATCCCGTCTGCGACGACAAGGCCACCCTGCTCTACCTCGCCGACCAGGCATGTCTCACGCTGCACCGCTGGCTGTCCCGGGCCGGCCGGCCCGACCACCCGGACCGGCTGGTGTTCGACCTCGACCCGCCGGGCTCCGGCTTCGAACCGGTACGGGAGGCCGCGCGGCAGCTCACCGGCCTGCTGGACGAACTCGGGCTGCCCGCCGTGCTGATGACCACCGGGTCCCGGGGACTCCACGTCACCGTCCCGCTGGACGGCCGCGCCGACTTCGACACCGTGCGCGGCTTCGCCCAGGACGTGGCGGAGGTGCTGGCCGGGCGGCACCCGGACCGGCTCACCACGGCCGTGCGCAAGCAGGCCCGCGGCGACCGGCTCTACCTGGACGTCCAGCGCAACGCCTACGCACAGACGGCCGTCGCCCCCTGGTCGCTACGGGCAAAACCGGGCGCGCCGGTCGCCGCGCCGATCAGCCACGACCAGCTCGACGACCCCGAACTCACCGCGCGGAGCTGGTCGTTGACGGACCTGGCGGGAGTCATGGAGCAGGCCCGGGCCCGGCCGTGGTCGAAGGTGCCGGCCCGCGGGCGGTCGCTGCGCACGGCCCGCAAGCGGCTCGACGCACTGCGCTGACGGGCCGTCGGCGCGTCATTCCGCCGGCGGCCCGGTGTCCGGCGCGTCCGGCTCGGCGGACCGTGGTTCGGCGTGCCGTCCCGTCGCCTGCCGTTCGCGGTCGGCGAGCACCGCCTCGTCGAGCAGTTCGCGCTCCCGCCGGGCCCGTTCCCGGTCCCCGGCCGAGGCCTCCGTGACATCCAGGAAGATCTGGTCGGCGACCGGCCAGTTGCGCCGCAGCTCCGTCTTCACCCGGACCAGCACCTCCTCGACCTCCTCGCTGTCCAGCCCGCCGACGAGGTCGATCCGGGCCGCGATCAGCGTCGACCGGGTGCCCAGCCGCATGGTCAGCAGCGTCGTCACCGCATCGATCTCCGGCTGCCGGTCCAGGAACCGCGCGAGCGCCTGGCGCAGCGCCGGGTCGGCGGCCTCCCCGATGATCCGGCCGCGGGACTCCTTGGCCAGCTGGTAGGCGACGTACATCAGCAGCACCCCGATGACCAGCGACGCCCAGCCCTCCCACGCCACCTCGCCGGTGAGCAGGTGCAGCCCCACCCCGGCCATCGCGACCAGCACGCCGAAGCAGGCGGTGGCGTCCTCGGCCAGCACCGTACGCAACGCCGGGTCGTCGCCCGCGCGGATCGCGGCCCGCATGCTCCGGCCGGACTCCCGCGCCTGCCCGCGGACCTGCGCCAGCGCGCGCAGCAGCGACGAGCCCTCGGCGAGCAGCGCGACCACCAGGACGACCAGCCCGACCGTGTAGCCCGTAGGGCTCTCCGCACCGCCCGCGCGCAGCGCCTCGACGCCCTGGAAGAACGAGAAGCAGCCGCCCATGACGAAGATCCCGACCGCGGCGAGCAGGGACCAGAAGTACCGCTCCTTGCCGTAGCCGAACGGGTGCCGGGAGTCCGGGGCGCGGGTGCTGCGCTTGAGGGAGGCGAGCAGGAAGAGCTCGTTGAGGCTGTCGGCGACCGAGTGCGCGGCCTCGGAGAGCAGCGCGGGCGAGCCGGCGAGCAGCCCGCCGGCCACCTTGGCCAGGGCGATCACCAGGTTCGCGCCGAGCGCCACGAACACGGTCACCGCGGTCCTGGCGTCCGCCCCGTCCTGCGTCCCGTTCCGCGGCGGTCGCGGCGTCTCGTCCTGCGTCCCGTTCGACACCGGGTGCCTCCCGTGGTCGGTCGGCCGGCCGACGCGTAGCGTAGCCGCCCGCGGCCCGGCCCGCACCCGGGCCGACCGGTTGGTTCCGGCCGGGCGGAGGGGGCAGCCTGGAAGCGGAAGGAGACCCGCAACCCGACGACCAAGGAGCCCGCCATGGGTGGTACCTCCGACCGGGCCCTCGCCCGCACGCTGCTGGAACGGCACGGCACGAGCTACGCCCAGGAGAGCGGCATCCGGCTGCGCAACACCCCGCAGGCCCTCTACCAGGTGCTGGTGCTGGCCCACCTGCTCAGCGCCCGGATCCGCGCCTCCGTGGCGGTGGCGTCGGCGCGTGCGCTGTTCGAGGCGGGCCTGCGCACCCCGCGGCGGATGGCGGACGCGACCTGGCAGCAGCGGGTCGACGCACTGGGGGAGGGCGGCTACCGGCGCTACGACGAGCGGACCGCCACCCAGCTCGGGGACGCCGCCCGGCTGCTGCTGGACGAGTACGGCGGGGATCTGCGGCGGATGCGGGACGCGGCGGACGGCGACGCCGCCGAGCTGCGCGGCGCGCTGCGCAAGGTGCCCGGCCTCGGGCCCGCCGGCTGCGACATCTTCCTCCGTGAGGTGCAGGGCGTCTGGCCCGAATTCTCCCCCTGCCTCGACGGCAAGGCCGTTCAGGGCGCCGAGCGGCTGGGCCTGCCGGGGGACGGCCGCAAACTGGCGCGGCTGGTGGGGAAGGACGAACTGGCCGCGTTCGCCTCGGCGTTGGTGCGGGCCGCCCTCGACAAGTCCGTGGTGGACGACGTACGCGAGGCGGCGGACGACTGAGGCGGACGGCTGAGGCGGCGGGACCCGTCAGCGACCGGTGACCCCGGCAGCCGTCAGGCGATCAGGGCCCCCAGCAGGGTGACGCCCGCGAGGAACCAGGCGATGTAGTCGCCGACATGACCGGAGTGCACCCGGCGCAGCGCGACGGTCCAGCGGGCCGGTTCCTCCCGCACCGGCCGCCGTACGGTCCACAGCGCGAGCGCCGCGGCCAGTGCGGTCGCCAGCAGGCCCCACAGCACCCCGGCGGCGGTCCAGTGCGGCGGGGGAGTGGACACCGGCTCCGCCGGCCGGCCGTACAGCACCGCCGAGAGGTAGCCGGCGTGATCGGTGAAGGCGTCCGCGGCCTGCCCGATGCCGGTGCGCAGCCCCGGGACCAGTCCCACCGCCAGGGCCGCGGCGAGCAGCACCGCCGGCACGGTGAGCATGGTGTCCGGGATCCGGGAGAGCAGACCGCCCCGGGTCTCCGGCTCCTCCTCACCGGTCGTCTCCTCGGCCGGGTGCTCACCGGCGTCGGCCGGACGGCTGCCCAGTCCGAGGAACACCCGGGCCCCGGCCCGCAGCACCGCACCGCCGGTGACCGCCGACACCAGCACGAACAGCGCCGGCGCCCAGCCGCCCACGGCCTCCTCGGTGACCGCCTTGCCCAGCGCGGTGCCGAACGGCGGCAGCCCGGCCAGCGCCAGCCCGCCGGCCCCGAACAGCACACCCACCCACGGCAGTTCGCGCCCCCGGCCGTGCAGCCGGCGTTCGTCGACGCTGGCGAACCGGTCCAGCAGGATGCCCACGCACGCGAACAGCGCCGCCTTCACCCCGGCGTGCGCCAGGACGTACACCGCGACACCGCCGACCCCCGCCGGGCTGAGCACCGCGAGACCTACCAGGAACAGTCCCGCGTGCGCCACCGTGGAGTAGGCGAGCAGCCGCTTGAGGTGGCGCTGCTGCCAGCACATCAGCGCGCCCAGGACGCCGGTCAGCACGCCCAGGACCAGCAGTGCCCGGTGGGCGTCCGCCGCCGGCAGCCCGCCCGGGCCGGCGAACACCGTCCAGTAGACCCGGGCCGTGCCGTACAGCCCCAGCTCGACCATCACCCCCGACATCAGCATGCACACCGGTGTCGGGGCCACCGCATGGGCGTCGGCCAGCCAGAAGTGGAACGGCACCGCCGCCGCCTTCACCAGCAGTCCGGTCACGACCAGGGTGAAGGCGGCGATCAGCAGCGCGTCCGGGGTGCCGCCGGGCGACCCGGCCAGGGCGTTGCCGATCTGCGCGAAGCCCAGCTCGCCGGTGTGCGCGTAGAGCAGGCCGATACCCAGCAACGTGGCATAGCCGCCGAGGGAGTTGACCACCCCGAAGACCAGGGCGCCCTGGACGGCCCGCGCCTCCTCCACCCGGTAGCCGGTCAGCGCGTACGCGACCACGCCCATCAGCTCGAAGAACACGAAGGCGTTGAAGAGGTCGCCGGTGAGCGTGAATCCGCACATGCCGGCCTGGAAGAGCAGCACCAGCGCGGGGAACGAACCGGCGTGCCGGCGCGGCGGCTCGTCGAAGTACCGCCAGGCGTACGCGAGCGCCGCCAGCACCAGCAGGGAGACCAGGGCGGCCAGTCCGAGGCCGGTCCGGTCGCCGACCAGCACGATGCCCACGCTCACCCCGCCGTGCGGCCGCCAGCCGCCCAGCCACTCGGCGGGCCGCCCGGCCGACGACCCGGTGGCCGCCAGCGCCAGCAGGGCGAGCACCGCGGTGCCGGCCGCGAACAGGCAGCCCAGCGACTCGGCGGCGTACCGGGGCAGCCGCCGGCCCGCCGCCACCAGCAGCGCCGCACCGAACAGCGGGGTGACCACGATCAGCGGCAGGGTCTGTGCGACGCTCACCCCCGCAGCTCCGACAACTCGTCCGGGTCCACCGTGCGATGGCGCTTGGCGACCTGGATGACCAGGGACAGCAGCAGCGCGGTGACCGTCGCGCCGATGACGATGTCGGTCAGCGTGAGCGCCTGGACGACCGGATCGACGACCGGGCGCGAACCCGGCGCGATGTCGGAGAACACCGGCGAGGTGGCGCCGGAACGGTAGCCGACGGCCAGCAGCAGGACATAGGTCGACGACTGGCAGACCGCCAGACAGCCCACCGCGTGGATGAGGTTGCGGCTGGTCGCCAGGCCGTAGCACCCCATCAGGAACAGCCAGCCCGCGACCACGTACGGCAGCACGCTCATGCCCGGTCCTCCGCCTCCTCGTCCGTCGTCGCGATCTCCACCGCCTGGTCCAGGAACCGGGCCAGCAGCACCACCACCCCGGCCGCGACCTCCACACCGATGGCCGCGTTGAGCAGCGGCACGGTGCCGCCCGAGGAGAGGGTGTTGAGGGTGCCGTAGGGCAGGAAGTTGCCCAGGTACGCCCAGCCCGCCAACAGCGCCGCCGCGCCCACCAGGATGTACGCCGCCTCACCCGCGGCGTCCGCCACCTCGTACAGCCCGAGCGGCCGGATCCGCTCCAGCGCCCGGTAGTCCACCGCGATGTAGAGCAGATGCAGCGAGGTCGCCACCACCACCCCGCCCTGGAAACCGCCGCCGGGGCTGAGCTGGCCGTGCGCGACGATGTAGAGCCCGATCAGCAGGGTGACCGGCAGGGCGAACAGCGCGTAGCGGCGCACCGACGGCGCGACCCGGGCCGGCTCCGGCTGCTGCCGGTCCTCGTCCCGGGTCTGCCGCAGCAGCACGACCGTGCCGAGGACCGAGCCGAAGAGGATGGACTCCTCCCCGAGGGTGTCCAGGGCCCGCTGGTCGAAGTTGACCGAGGAGACGGTGTTGGCGGTGTGCCGGGCGAGCGCGGCCCGCACCGCCCGGTCGCCGTACGGATGCCAGTCGCCGCCGAACGACGGCAGGTCGAGACAGGCCAGGACGTACAGCACCGCGATGCCCAGCCCGCCCAGGGCCAGCACCCACAGCCGCAGCCGCATGGTCATTCCCGCTCCTCCCGGCGCTCGCTGCGGGCCTTGCGGCGCACCTTGCGCACGGACAACAGCACCATCAGCGGGGTCAGTGCGGAGCCGACCGCGAGCTGGGAGAGCGCGACGTCGGGCGCCTGCAGCAGGAAGAACAGGGTGGCCAGGGCCAGCCCGAGCAGGGACAGCAGGAAGGACTGGCGGACGGGATCGCGCACCAGGACGGCGCCGGTCCCGGCGGCGGCCACCAGCAGCAGGCCCAGCAGGACGGGCAGTTCAGCGGTCACCGGACATCCCCTCCGCGGGTGCGCCCCGGCCGTGCCCCATGGCCGCCGCGGCCTGCACGGCCCGGGTCGCCACCCGGCATCCGAGCGCCAGCAGCACCCCGATGATCAGCAGCTTCACCATCGCCCGGCCGGGTCCGGTGGCGACGCAGAGCGGCAGCACCACGGCCGCCACCGCGAGGTAGTTCACCGCCGCCAGTGCCCGCAGCCGGCGCTCTCCGGGCGGATGCTCCGCCAACTGGTCGGCCAGCAGCCGTACGAAGAGCAGCGTGCCGGCCGGGCCGAGCACCGACAGCATCAGCGCGGTGTCGACGTAGGCCGGCCGGGCGAAACCCTGGGCCAGCAGGAGGAAGACCAGGCTGAGGAACGTGGTCGCGGCGTTCTGCGCGGGCACCCGTCGCCGTGCCCGGCCGGTGGCCACGCCGCAGGCGGCCGGCGCGAAGCCGCACAGCAGCAGCGCGGTGCCCGCGGCGGTCCAGCCGTTCACCGGTCGCCGACCGCACGCCGGGCGCCGCGGGCCGCGGCGGCGGCGACCAGTCCGGCGCCCGCGCCCACCACCCACTCCAGGGTGTCGACCGGACCGATCAGCATGATCCACAGTAGGGTCAACGCCGCCCACCAGCCGAGGAGTTCACCCCCGGCCGCCAGCGCTCGCACCATCCGCCACACACCTCCCTGCCGACCGGGTACCCGGGCCTCAGGCTCACATGCGGCGGCCCGGCCGCCCCGTCACCGCGCCGCGCACTACTCCGTCGGTGCGTGGGCGTGTGCGTGTGCGCGGGCGCCGGGCGGCCGGTGCGGTCAGCCGGACCAGGTCCAGTCGGCGACCTCGGGCAGATCGGTGCCGTACTCCCGGATCCAGGCGTGGTGGCGGGTGCGGACGTCCGCCATCGCCTGGCGCAGTGCGACGGCCCGTACGCCGAGGCCGGGCACCCGGTCGATGACGTCCATCACCAGCCGGTAGCGGTCGAGGTCGTTGCGGACGACCATGTCGAAGGGCGTGGTGGTGGTGCCCTCCTCCTTGTAGCCGCGGACGTGCAGATGCGGATGGCCGGCCCGGCGGTAACCGAGCCGGTGGATCAGCCACGGGTAGCCGTGGTACGCGAAGATCACCGGCTTGTCGCGGGTGAACAGCGCGTCGTACTCGGCGTCCGGCATGCCGTGCGGGTGCTCCTCCGCCGGCAGCAGCCGGGCCATGTCGACGACATTGACCACCCGCACGGACAGTTCGGGCAGATGACGGCGCAGCAGGTCGGCGGCGGCCAGCGTCTCCTGGGTGGGGACGTCGCCCGCGCAGGCCAGCACCACGTCCGGCGGGTTGCTGCCGTCCTCGGTGCCGGCCCACTCCCAGGCGCCGGCGCCGCGGGCGCAGTGCGCACGGGCCTCGTCGAGGGTGAGCCAGTCGAAGCTGGGCTGTTTGCCGGCCACGATCACATTGACGTAGTCCCGGCTGCGCAGCGCGTGGTCGGCCACCGACAGCAGGGTGTTGGCGTCCGGCGGGAGATAGACCCGGACCACCTCGGGGCTCTTGTTGAGGATGTGGTCGACGAACCCGGGGTCCTGGTGCGAGAAGCCGTTGTGGTCCTGGCGCCAGACGTGCGAGGTGAGCAGGTAGTTCAGCGAGGCGATCGGGCGCCGCCAGGGCAGCCGGCGGGACGTCCGCAGCCACTTGATGTGCTGGTTGACCATCGAGTCCACGATGTGCGCGAACGCCTCGTAGCTGGAGAACAGGCCGTGCCGCCCGGTGAGCAGATAGCCCTCCAGCCAGCCCTGGCAGAGGTGCTCGGAGAGCACCTCCATGACCCGGCCGTCGTGCGCGAGGTGCTCGTCGGTGTCCAGCGTCTCGGCCTGCCAGGCCTTGCCGGTGACGTCGTAGAGCGCCTCCAGCCGGTTGGAGGCGGTCTCGTCCGGTCCCACCACCCGGAAGTCCCGGCGCTCGGCGGTGGCCGCCATGATGCCGGACAACAGACCGCCCAGCACCCGGGTCGGCTCGTGCAGCACGGTGCCGCGCTTGTCGAGCTCGACGGCGTACCGCTCCAGGGGCGGCACCGGCAGGTCCCGCAGCAGCGCCCCGCCGTTGGCGTGCGGTGAGGCGCCCAGCCGGCGCGGTCCCTCGGGGACGCAGGCCAGGACGTCCGGGGTGGGCCGGCCCTGGGCGTCGAAGAGCTCCTCGGGCCGGTACGAGCGCAGCCAGTTCTCCAGCTGCCGCAGGTGTTCGGGGTGGTCGCGGACGCCGGCCAGCGGGACCTGGTGGGAGCGCCAGGTGTTCTCGACGGGCTTCCCGTCGACCTCGTGCGGGCCGGTCCAGCCCTTGGGCGTGCGCAGCACGATCATCGGCCAGCGGGGGCGGTCGGTGATGCCGTCGTCGCGGGCCCGGCCCTGGATGTCGGAGATCCGGTCCAGGCAGCGGTCCATGGCGGCGGCCAGCGCCTGGTGCACCGCCGTCGGGTCGTCACCGGCGACGTGCACCGGCTCGTGTCCGTAGCCGCGCAGCAGCGCGTCCAGCTCGTCCTGGGGGAGCCGGGCGAGCACCGTGGGGTTGGCGATCTTGTAGCCGTTGAGGTGCAGGATCGGCAGGACGGCGCCGTCGTGCACCGGGTCCAGGAATTTGGTGGCGTGCCAGGACGCGGCGAGCGGGCCGGTCTCCGCCTCGCCGTCGCCGACGACGCAGGCGACCAGCAGCCCGGGGTTGTCGAAGGCGGCGCCGTAGGCATGGGTGAGGGAGTAGCCCAGCTCACCGCCCTCGTGGATCGACCCCGGGGTCTCCGGGGCGACATGGCTGGGGATGCCGCCGGGGAACGAGAACTGCCGGAACAGCCGGGCCATGCCCTCCCCGTCCCGGCCGACGTCGGGGTAGGTCTCCGTATAGGTGCCGTCCAGCCAGGAGTTGGCCACCACGGCGGGTCCGCCGTGGCCCGGCCCCCAGATGCACAGCGCGTCCAGACCGCGGGCCTTGATGACCCGGTTGAGATGGGTGTGCACCAGGTTCAGGCCGGGCGAGGTGCCCCAGTGGCCCAGCAGCCGGGGCTTGATGTGCTCGGGGCGCAGCGGCGCTTCCAGCAGCGGGTTCGCCATCAGGTAGATCTGCCCGACGGACAGGTAGTTGGCGGCCCGCCAGTGTGCGTGCAGGGTGCGCAGTTCGGCGGCGTCCAGCGGCCCCGGCGCCGCCGACCGTCCGGTTCCGGGTGCTGCCGGGGCGTGCGCGTCGGGCATGCTCAGCTCCTCACGACGGTGGCGTGCAACGGACGGTGCGGGTCACAGCTTCCGCAGCGCGGGCAGCAGCTTGGTCTCCGCCCAGTCCAGGAACGGCTCCTGGTGGTCGCCGCCGATCTGCACCAGCGCGACCTCGGTGAAGCCCGCGTCCACGTACGGGCGCACCGCCTCGACGAACCGGCCCACGTCGTCGCCGCACGGAATGGCCCGGGCGACGTCCTCCGGCCT
This sequence comes from Streptomyces sp. NPDC059649, assembly GCF_042734445.1. Lineage (NCBI taxonomy): Bacteria > Bacillati > Actinomycetota > Actinomycetes > Kitasatosporales > Streptomycetaceae > Streptomyces > Streptomyces sp. NPDC059649. The sequence goes on along the minus strand of NZ_JBHWDV010000009.1, from coordinate 42,801 downwards.
GATGTACTGGGTGGCCTCGGCGAAGCCCTTCGGCCCGGGCAGTTCGGAGTTGACCTGCCAGCCGCCCAGCATCCAGCGGAACTGGTCGTGGGCCCGGGCGACGGCCGTGTCGCGGTCGGGGTCGTAGCAGACCGGCAGCTGGCCGACCCGCGGTTTGCCGGTACCGCCGTGCCGGTCGAAGGACGTCAGCAGTTCGGCCTTGGGCTCGGTGGCGATGACCAGGTCGCCCAGCTTGCCGGCGATCTCACAGGACCGTCCGGCCGATACGGCCACGCCGATCGGCGGCGGCTCGTCGGGCAGGTCCCACAGCCGGGCGTGCACCACGTCGAAGTGGGTGCCGTGGTGGGTGACCTCACCGCCGTCGAAGAGCTTGCGGATGATCTCGATCGCCTCGGCCAGCTGGTCCAGCCGTACGGGTGAGGCCGGCCAGCCGGCGCCCACCACGTGCTCGTTGAGGTTCTCGCCGGAGCCCAGTCCCAGCCGGAAGCGGCCGCCGGAGAGCAGCTGCATGGTCGCGGCCTTCTGGGCGACGACCGCGGGGTGGTAGCGGGTCGTCGGGCAGGTCACGTAGGTCATCAGCGGGATACGGGTGGTGGCCTGTGCCGCGGCGCCCAGCACGCTCCAGGCGTAGGGGGCGTGGCCCTGCGCGTCCAGCCACGGGAAGTAGTGGTCGGAGGTCACCGAGAAGTCGAAGCCGGCGCGTTCGGCGCCGACGACATGATCGACCAGGGCCCGCGGGCCCGCCTGTTCGGTCATCATCGTGTATCCGATTTGCACCATCTCACACACCTTGCTGTGGTGGGGTGCGGCCTGCAACCCGGGCTCGCGCCGGGCGGCCGCATCAGTCGGGCGGCTCGGGCGCGGGGTGCTCTCCCGGTTCGGCCCCGGGCGGCTCCACCGGGGGCGTACCCGGCTCCTCCGGTTCCGGTTCCGGCTCGGCCGGCACCGGGTCGCGCGGCAGCGGCTCCGGCTCGCTCGGTACGGGCCCGGGGCCCTTCGGCTCGGGTTCAGTGGTCGAAACGGTCATAGCGCTCTCCTTCCTCTCCATCCTGCGTCCCATGCGGGTACTCGGCCCGTTCGGGGCGGAAACCTCGTTCGCAGGGAAGTCCGCGACAGAGTCCGCAGGGGAGTCCGCGGGGGAGTCCGCAGGAGGAAGGGGAACGCCGAGCATTTTTTCCAGGGCCGGCGCCTCCCGGAGGGAGCGGTGCAGCCGTCAGTACACGTCCCGCACGTAGCGCTTCTCGGCCGCGAGCTGTTTGACGTACACGGTGGCGGCCTCCTCGGTCAGGCCGCCGTGGGCCACCGCGATCTCGCGGAGCGCACGGTCGACGTCCTTGGCCATCCGCGAGGCGTCGCCGCACACGTAGAAGTGCGCACCGTCCTGCAACCAGGACCACAGGTGGGCGCCGTGTTCGCGCATCCGGTCCTGGACGTAGACCTTGGCGCGCTGATCGCGGGAGAAGGCGGTGTCCAGCCGGGTGAGCAGCCCGTCGTGGTGCAGCCGGCCGAGCTCCTCCTCGTAGTAGAAGTCCGTGGCGCGGCGCTGCTCGCCGAAGAACAGCCAGTTGGGGGCGCGGTGACCGCGGGCCCGCCGCTCGTCGAGGAAGCCGAGGAAGGGCGCGACGCCGGTGCCGGGCCCGACCATCACCATCGGGGTGGCCGGGTCGGCCGGTGGCCGGAAGTGCGCGCTGCGCCGCACGAAGATCTCCACCGGGCTGCCGGGCTCGGCATCCGCCAGGAACGCGGAGGCCACGCCCTTGCGCGGGCGGCCCTGCCGGTTCTCGTAGCGGACCACGGAGACCGTCAGCCGCAGCAGTGCCGGGTCGGTCAGCGGGCTCGACGATATGGAGTACAGCCGCGGCCGCAGCCGGGGGAGGAGCTCGGCCCATTCCTGTGCGCCGGCCCGCACCGCGTGCTCGGCCACCACGTCGACGGCCTGCCGGCCCCACGCCCACCGGTCCAGCTCGCCCTTGTTGCCGGGCCGCAGCAGCTTCCTGAGCGTCCGGTCCCCGGTCTGCTCGGCGGCCAGCCGGAGCAGGGCGGGGGTGATCCGGGTGATGTCGAGATGGCGGTGCAGTGCCTCGCCGAACGGCACGGTGCCCGCCCCGTCGAGGCGTACCGGAGCCGCCGGGTCCAGGCCGGTCAGCGCCAGCCACTCGGCGACCAGCTCGGGGCAGTTCAGCGGCTGCACCCCGAGCGCGTCACCGGCCTCGTACGCCAGCGGCACCCCGTCGGCGTCCCGGGTGTCGAAGGTGAACCGACGCACCTCCTTGGTGGCGCCGGGCCGGCTGAGCAGGTCGTTGCCGACGAGCCGGGCGGTGACGGTGGGGTCCTTGGCGGGGGAGGCGGGGGCCGGTGCCGTCTCGGTGGGCCCGTCGGCCGCCTGTTCCGCCGCGCCGTCCTCCAGCGCCCGCAGCACCCGTTCCAGCCACTGCCCGGCCGGCTGTGCGTAGTCCGGTTCGCAGTCCGTGCGCGGCGCCAGCCGGACCGCGCCCAGCTCCGCCAGCCGGTCGTCCAGCCGCCGCCCGTGACCGCAGAAGTCGTCGTACGAGGAGTCGCCCAGCGCCAGGACGGAGTAGCGCACGCCCTCCAGCCGGGGGGTGTCCGGCGCGTTGAGCGTCTCCCAGAAGCCCGAGCCGTTGTCGGGGGCCTCGCCGTCGCCGAAGGTGCTGGTCACGATGAGCAGGTCCGCGGTGCGCGGGAGGGTGGCCGGGGTGCTGTCGGCCATGCTCACCAGCGCCGCCTGTCGTCCGCTGCCCTTCAGCCGGCGGGCGGCGTCCGCGGCGACCTCCTCGGCGTTGCCGGTCTGCGAGGCCCACAGCACGATCACCGTACGAGAGGCGGAGTTTGACGTTCCGTCAGCCGATTCCGCCGGGTCGCCCTGCGCCCCCGTACCGGTCCGCTCGTCCGCCGTCCGCGAGAACATCCCGGCCAGCACGCCGTTCACCCACAGCGCGGTCTCCGCGCCGAACGGCGCGTGGGCGGGCAGCACGGGCGTACCGCCGGACGGGCGGGACGCCAGCCCGGTGAGGAATCCGGACAGATAGCGGCGCTCGTGCTCGGCCAGGGCCGGCGGGGCCGGGTCGGTCAGCCGGAACAGGTCGGTCAGGACCGCCACCGCACCGCCCGCGGCGCCTCCTCCCGCACCGCCCGCCGGGCCGCCGGGCTCCGCCCCCGGCCCCTCCGCCGCGCCCGGCAGTACCGCGCTCTCCGACTGGCCGGCGCCGCCCGGCACCCTGGTCAGCGCGACCGCGCACACCTTGAACTCGGGCTGGAAGGAGACCGGGTCGACGGCGTCGTGGGTCACGGCGTTGACGCATCGGTACTCACCGAACAGGTCGTTCCAGTGGAACGGCGCGAAGCAGTCCCCGGGCCGTACCCGGTCGGTCACCACGGCCGGCAGCACCGCCCGCCCGCGCCGCGAGGCGACCTCGACGGCGTCGCCCGCCACCACGCCCAGCCGTTCGGCGTCCTGCGGATGGAGCTCCACGAACGGGCCCGGGTTCAGCTTGCCCAGCTTGGCGACCTTGCCGGTCTTGGTGAGGGTGTGCCACTGGTGCGGCAGCCGGCCGGTGTTGAGCAGGTACGGGAAGTCGTCGTCGGGCAGCTCGGCGGCCGGCAGGTGCGGCCGGGCGAAGAACACGGCCCGCCCGCTGGCGGTGGGGAAGACCAGTCGCGGGCGGCTGCCGTCCGGCCGTTCCACCGGCTCCCGGCCGGCCCCGTCGTTCAGATAGCGCACCGGATTGCGGTCCGGCCCGTCGGCGGCCGCGCTCGGCCACTGCACGGGCGTCTCGCGCAGCCGCGGATAGCTCACCCCGCGGAGGTCGTACCCGGTCCGCGGGTTGGCCGCCCGCTTGAGCTCCTCGAATATCTCCTCGGCGCTGTCGTAGGAGAAGGCGTCCGCATAGCCCATCTCGCAGGCGATCCGGGCGATGATCCGCCAGTCCGGCCAGGCCTCGCCGGGCGGATCGGCGGCCTGCCCCACCAGCGTCAGATTGCGCTCCGAATTGACCATCACGCCCTCGGACTCGGACCACATGGCGGCCGGCAGCACCACATCGGCGTACGCGGTGGTCTCGGTCTCCGCGAAGGCGTCCTGCGCCACGACGAACTCCGCGGCCTCCAGCCCCTCGATGACGGTGCGGCGGTTGGCGACCGAGGCGACCGGGTTGGTGCAGATGATCCAGCAGGCCTTGATGTCCCCGTCCGCCATCCGCCGGAACATCTCGACGGTGCCCTGCCCCCCGTCGTGCGCCCGCAGCGTCCCCGGGGGCAGCCCCCACAGCTCCTCGGTGAACGCGCGGTCCTCGGCGACCAGCGCGGACCGCTGGCCGGGCAGCCCCGGCCCCATGTAGCCCATCTCCCGGCCGCCCATCGCGTTGGGCTGGCCGGTCAGCGAGAACGGGCCGCTCCCCGGGCGGCAGATCGCCCCCGTCGCCAGGTGCAGGTTGATCAGCGCGTTGGTGTTCCAGGTGCCGTGGGTGCTCTGGTTCAGCCCCATCGTCCAGCAGCTGGTCCAGGCGCCCGCCGCGCCGATCCACTCGGCCGCCCGGCGCAGTTCCGCCTCCGGGATCCCGGTGATCCCGGCGACCTTCGCGGGCGGGTAGTCCTGGAGGAACGCGGGCATCGCCTCCCAGCCCTCGGTGTGCCCGGCGATGAACTCCTCGTCGATGTCGCCGTTCTCCACCAGCAGGTGCAGCAGCCCGTTCAGCAGGGCCAGGTCCGTACCGGGCGCGATCTGCAGGAACAGGTCCGCCTTGGCCGCGGTGGCGGTGCGCCGGGGGTCGACCACGATCAGCTTGGCGCCGGCCTTGACCCGCTCCAGCAGCCGCAGGAAGAGGACCGGATGGCAGTCGGCCATGTTGGAACCGATGACCAGGAACACATCGGCCTGGTCGAGGTCCTCGTAGGAGCCGGGCGGGCCGTCCGCGCCCAGCGACAGCTTGTAGCCGCTGCCCGCACTCGCCATGCACAGCCGGGAGTTGGACTCGATGTGGGTGGTGCGGAGGAATCCCTTGGCGAGCTTGTTCGCCAGGTACTGGGCCTCCAGCGTCATCTGGCCGGAGACGTAGAGCGCGAGGGCGTCCGGGCCGTGCGCGTCGACGATCTCGCGCAGCCGGGCGGCGGTCTGCTTGATCGCGGTGTCCATGGCGGTGGGCACCGGTTCGTCGCCCCGGTCGCCGCGGACCAGGGCGCCGGTCAGCCGGCCGGGCGCGGTGAGCAGTTCGGCGCTGGTCGCACCCTTGGTGCAGAGCCGTCCGTGGTTCGCCGGATGGGCCTTGTCCCCGCTGGCCCGGCGCACGGTCCGCCGGCCGTCGCCGTCCGTCGCGACATCCAGCACCATCCCGCAGCCGACACCGCAGTACTGGCACGCCGTGCGCACCTGCGTGAGGTGCTCTGCCGGTGTTTCCGCTGCGGTCACGGACGGTCCCCTTCGTGGTCGGAAGCTGGGGATCGACCCTACGGAGAGCCCGTTAACCACGTGTCACACGAGGCGATCATCCGTCGTTACGGCGACCACACATCCGCCCCCGGCGCCGCGTGAGGCCCACGCCGGGAGAGCCGCATCGAAGATGCAGCGACACAAAAAGCGAATCAATTGCACTTTAATATCTGCTGTGCTTTTCTGGTTCCATGAACCCCATGACTTCTCCGGCTCCGTCCCGCATCGCGATCATCGGAGCCGGTCCCGGCGGCTTGACCTGCGCCCGCGTGCTCCAGCGGCACGGCCTGCCGGTCACCGTCTTCGACCGGGACGCCTCCGCCGATGCCCGTCCGCAGGGCGGCACCCTCGACCTGCACGCCGCCACCGGCCAGGCGGCGCTGCGCGCGGCCGGCCTGTACGAGGAGTTCGCCGCCCTCGCCCGCCCCGAGGGGCAGGAGATGCGGCTCTACGACCGCGACGCCACCCTGCTCTTCCGGCACGCCCCGGCCGCCGAGGTGACCGAGCGCCCCGAGATCGACCGGGGCCGGCTGCGGCGTCTGCTGCTGGACTCCCTCGCGCCCGGCACCGTCCGCTGGGGCCACTACCTGCGCGCCCTGCACCCGCTGGGCGACGGCCGGCACAAGGCGGAATTCGACGACGGCCACACCGAGGAGTTCGACCTGGTCATCGGCGCCGACGGCGCCTGGTCCCGGGTCCGCCCGCTGCTCTCCGACGCCACCCCGCACTACTCCGGCGTCACCTTCGTCGAGTTCTCCTTCGACGACGCCGACGCCCGCCATCCCGCGATCGCCCGGCTGGTCGGCGACGGCAGCATGATGGCCTCGGCCGCCGACCGCGCGCTGATCGTCCAGCGCAACAGCCACGCCCACCTCCGCGGCTACGCCGCCTTCCGGGACTCGGAGGACTGGGCCCTCGCGGCCGGGGTGGCGCTGACGGACACCGAGGCGGTACGGGCCGCGCTGCTCGGCCGGTTCGCCGGGTGGGACGACCGGCTGCTGGCCCTGCTGACGGACAACGACGGCGGATTCGTCAACCGGCCGCTGTTCGCCCTGCCGGTACCGCACACCTGGGCGCACACCCCGGGCGTCACACTGCTCGGCGACGCGGCGCACCTGATGACACCGTTCTCCGGGATGGGCGCCAACCTCGCCATGCTCGACGGCAGCGACCTCGCCCTGGCCCTCGTCGAACACGCCGACCGGGACACGGCGCTGCGCGCCTACGAGGCCGTACTGCTGCCCCGTTCCGCCGACGCCGCCGACGCGGCCGCCCGCGGCCTGGCCAACGCCCTCGCCCCGGACGCCCCGGAGGGCTCGCTGCGCCATCTGCGGAAGACGGCCGGGAACGCCTAGCGGCCCGACGCCCACCTTCAGGGGCTCCGGTTGCGGCCCCCGCGCGCCCGTCGGACGATCGGCACCGTACGGACAGCGACGGCACCGCACGGAGACGGACCCCAGCGTGAAGATCACCGAGCCCACCCCCGGCGCGCCCTGCTGGGCGGAGCTGGGCACCTCGGACGTCGACGCGGCCAAGGTGTACTACCGCGAGGTCTTCGGCTGGCGCGCCGAGACCGACCTGCGCCCGGAGGCCGGCGGTTACACCGTCTTCCACCTGGGCGCCGCCCCGGTCGCCGGGGTCACGTCGCTCTACGCCCCCGGCCAGCCCACCGCCTGGACCGTCTCGTTCGCGACCCGGGACGCCGATGCGCTGGCCGCGGCGGTCACCGAGGCCGGCGGGCGGCAGTTGATGGCGCCGACGGACGTCTTCCAGCAGGGCCGTTTCGCGTTGTTGGCGGACCCGGAGGGCGCGGTGTTCTCGGTGTGGCAGGCCCGGGACTTCCCCGGTGCGGCGCTGCTCAACGCACCCGGTTCGCTGGGCTGGGTCGAGCTCGCCACCCGTGACGAGGAGGCCGCCAAGCACTTCTACACCCGGGTCTTCGGCTGGACCGTGGGCACCCACGAGGACTATCCGCAGTGGGGCCTCGACGGCGCAGACTTCGGCGGGCTGAGCGCGCTGGACGAGTTCTACCCGGACGACGTCCGGGCGCACTGGCTGCCGTACTTCGCGGTCGCCGACGTCGACGACACCGCCGCCCGGGCCGCGGAGTGCGGCGGCATGCTGTTGGTGCCGCCCACGGACGTGCCCGAAGGCCCGCGGATCGCGGTGGTCCGGGACCCGCAGGGGGCCTCCTTCGGGATCCACCGCGCCGGCACCGAAGGCTGACTGTCACACGATCGGCGGCCTGTTCGTCGTTTCACCACATTCCGGGGGTGATTTGCGCGTAATGTCCACTTCGCATCAATGGGTGGCATCGCGCGTCAAGAACAGGAGACCCCCATGTCCACGACCGAATTCCTCGCGGTCCGCGGCAGAAAGCTCGCAGCCGGCGCGGGCGCACTGACCACGGCTGTCGCCCTCGGAGCGACGCTGTCCGCCATGACCCCGGCCCAGGCGGCGCCCGGACCGACCGCCAAGCCGTACGGCGTCGTCACCACCAAGATGGGCCTGAGCGAGCGTCAGTACCCCAGCACCGACGCCTCCGTGAAGGGCTTCCTCCGGCACCGTGCCCAGGTCAACCTGGTGTGCAAGGTGCGCACCCAGCCCGTCGGCGGCAACACCGTCTGGTACCTGACCGGCGAGGGGCGCGGGACCTGGATCGCGGCGAAGTACGTGACCAACACCGGCTCCGTCAAGTACTGCAAGGACGTGCAGCGCGGCCGGATGATGCCCCACAACAACAACGCGGCCAAGCACGCCGTGGGCTGATGGCGTCCGGCACCCAGGCCCGGTCCGGCACCCGCAGGTGCCGCACCGGGCCTTCGTGTGCCCGCCCGGCCGGGCGCTCTTCGCCCCCGGCCCGCGCCCTTCCCTATTTCTGGAACAAGTTCTACTGTGCCCCCGATCCGTCATCCGACGCGCCGTCAGAAACGGGCGGCCCGCCGGCCGGACGACCCGGACCGACCGGACGATCTGGAGGGGCCGTGCACCTCGAATACACCCCCGAGCAGCAGCAGTTGCGCACCGAGCTGCGCACCTACTTCGCCGAACTGGTGCCGGACCACGCCTACGCCCGGTACGCCGATCCGGCCGCGCAGAAGCGGTTCTACCGCCGGACCGTCCGCCGCCTCGGCGCCGACGGCTGGCTCGGCGTCGGCTGGCCGAAGGAGTACGGCGGGCGCGGGATGACCCCGATGGAACAGTTCATCTTCTTCGACGAGGCAGCCCAGGCCGGCGTTCCGCTGCCGCTGATGGCACTCAACACCGTCGGCCCGACGCTCATGCAGTTCGGCACCGAGGAACAGAAGGCCTACTTCCTGCCGCGCATCCTCTCCGGCGAACTCGACTTCGCCATCGGCTACAGCGAACCCGAGGCGGGCACGGACCTGGCCGCCCTCAAGACGCGCGCCGTCCGGGTCGACGGGGGAGCCGACGGGGGAGAGTACGTCGTCAACGGCCAGAAGATCTGGACCACCAACGGCGACACCGCCGACTGGGTGTGGCTGGCCGTCCGTACCGACCCCGACGCGCCGCCGCACAAGGGCATCACCATGCTCCTCGTGCCGACCTCCGACCCCGGCTACTCCTGCACCCTGATCAACACCCTCGCCTCGCACGACACCACGGCGAGCTACTACGAGAACATCCGCGTCCCCGTCTCGCGCCGCGTCGGCGAGGAGAACAAGGGCTGGCGACTGATCACCAACCAGCTCAACCACGAGCGCGTCACCCTCGCCGCGCACGGCACCATGGCGATCCGCGCCCTGCACGACGTGCAGCGCTGGGCCCGGGAGACCAAGCTCACCGACGGCCGCCGCGTCGTGGACCTGCCCTGGGTCCGCCGCCGCCTCGCGCAGACGCACACCAGGCTGGACGCGATGAAGCTCCTCAACTGGCGCATGGTGGGCGCCCTCCAGGACGGCACGCTCACCCCGCAGGACGCCTCGGCGGTCAAGGTGTACGGCTCCGAGGCACGGCGGGACGCCTACGCCTGGCTGATGGAGGTCGTCGCCGCCGCGGGCGCCCTCAAGGAGGGCTCGGCGGGCGCCGTCCTGCACGGCGAACTGGAACGCGGTTACCGCTCCGCGGTGATCTTCACCTTCGGCGGCGGCAACAACGAGATCCAGCGCGAGATCATCGCCTGGATCGGCCTGGGGATGCCGCGGGTACGGCGTTAGGTTGACCTCGTGGACGCCCCTCCCGCAGGTGACCCCGGACTCTTCGGCCCCTCCTCGGTGACCTGGCAGATGCACGGTGATCCGCTGATGTGGATCGCCGGGATCCGCGCGCTGTACCTCCAGGCGCTGCACCCGCGCGCGGTGCGCGGCGTCCTGCAGAACTCGGACTTCCGGCGCGACGCCTGGGGCCGGCTCATGCGCACCGCCGACTTCGTCGGCACGACGACGTACGGCACCACCGACGCCGCCGAACGCGCCGGTGCCGCGGTCCGCGGGCTGCACCGGCGGCTGACCGCCACCGACCCCGCCACCGGCGAGCGCTACCGCATCGACGAGCCGGAGCTGCTGCTGTGGGTGCACTGCGCCGAGGTCGACTCCTACCTCCAGGTGCTGCGCCGCTCCGGCTGTCCGCTCACCGACGCCCAGGCCGACGCCTACCTGCGCGAACAGCGCACGAGCGGCCGGCTCGTCGGCCTGGACCCGGAGCGGATCCCCGGCGACCGCGCCGGGTTCGAGGCGTACTTCGCACGGGTGCGGCCGCACCTCGCGCTGACCCCGGAGGCGCGGGAGGTCGAGGCGTTCCTCCGCCGTCCGCCGACACCCGCCGTGTTCCTCCCGGCCCGCGCGGCGCTCTGGCCGTGGGTCGCCCGGCTCGCCTACGGTGCCCTCCCGGCGTACGCCCACCGGCTCTACGGGCGCCCGGCGCCGCCGCCCGCCGTCGTCACCCGACGTCTGCGCGCCACCGGCCGCCTGCTTCGCGCCATTCCGCCCACCGTCCGCTGGCAGCTGCCGCCCCGGCACATCCTGCGTGCCGTCGAACGACTCGGGCCCCACACCCGCCCGTCGGCCTACAAGCTCCGCCGCGCCGCCGCCATACTGGACGGGCAGGGGGAGCGGCGCGGCTGATCGTGAGGGCGGGGACGGGGGCGGCGACAGACGATGGCGGAAAACCGACTGATCCAGGGGCGGTACCGGCTGCTCGACACCATCGGGCGCGGCGGCATGGGCGAGGTCTGGCGGGCCCGCGACGAATCACTGGGCCGGCAGATCGCCGTCAAATGCCTCAAGCCGCTGGGGCCCCGGCACGAGCCGGAGTTCCTGGACGTCCTGCGCGAGCGCTTCCGCCGTGAGGCCCGGGTCGCGGCCGCCCTCCAGCACCGCGGCATCACCGTCGTCCACGACTTCGGCGAGGACCGGGGCACCCTCTTCCTCGTCATGGAGCTGCTGACCGGCCGCAACCTCAGCCAGCTGCTCGACGACAACCGGCGCCAGCCGCTGCCCGTCCCGGACCTCATCGACATCGCCGAACAGGTCACCGCCGCCCTCGCCTACACCCACGGGCAGGCCGTCGTGCACCGCGACCTGAAACCGGCGAACATCGTCCGCATCGCCGACGGCACGGTCAAGATCTGCGACTTCGGCATCGCCCGGCTGAACCACGACATCGGCTTCACCGCCCGGCTCACCGGCACCGGCGTCGCGATGGGCAGCCCGCACTACATGTCGCCCGAGCAGATCGGCGCGCACCCCGTCGACCACCGCAGCGATCTGTACTCCCTCGGCTGTGTGCTGTACGAACTCGCCACCGGTGTCCCGCCGTTCGACCTCGGCGACGCCTGGGCGGTGCTCGTCGGACACCGTGACACCGCCCCCGCCGCGCCGCGCACCCTCCGCCCCGACCTGCCGGTGGCCTACGAGCGGATCATGCTGCAGCTGCTCGCCAAGGACCCCGACGACCGGCCCCGGGACGCCGACGACCTGGCCAAACGCCTCGCCGTCGCCCGCCAGGACCCCACCGGCGGCACGGCCGGCCCCGGCGCGACCCTCCCCGCCCTGCCGGCCTGGACCACCGGCATCACCCCCGGCTCACCGGCCTGCCCCCGTCCGGTCCGCCCCGCGACGGACCGCGCCGTCACGGTCCTCACCGACGCCTGGACCGGCGGCGGCGACCCGCGGTCCGGGGACGCCGCCGTGGCCGCCGGGATCGCCAGCCCCGCACCACCGGACGACCGCCGCACCGCCCTCGCCGCCCGGCTGGCCACCGGCCGGGACCTGGGCGACGAGGGCCGGTACTTCGAGGCCCACCAGATCTACGCCGAGGTGCTGGCCGCCCAGGAACACGCCCTGGGGCCCGACCACCCCGACTCCCTCGACTGCCGCCACCACCTCGCGCGCAACCTCGGCCGGCTGGGCCGGCTGGAGGACTGCCGGGCCATGACGCGGGACGTGGCCGCCGCCCGCGCCCGGGTGCTCGGCGCCCGGCACCCCGACACCCTCACCACCCGCTACGAACTCGGCCACGTCCTCGGCCGGCTGGGCAGGTGGGCCGAGGCGCTGCACACCTACCAGGAGGTCGCGGCGGCCCGTAGCGTCGCGCTCGGCCCCGACCACCCCGACACCCTCGACGCCCGCTCCGAGGTCGGCCTCGGCCTCGGCCGGCTCGGCCGCGGCGCCGAGGCGCTGACGCTCTACCGCGAGCTGGTCGCCGCCCGCACCCGCACCCAGGGCGCCGACGACCCGGACACCCTGCGCGCCCGGCACGGCCTCGGCGTCAACCTCGGCCGGCTGGGCCGCTGGCCGGAGGCGCTCGCCGAGGCGAAGGAGGTGGCCGCGGCCCGCGAGCGGGTGCTCGGCCCGGACCACCCCGACACGCTGGTCAGCCTCCGGGAGACCGCCGTGGCCCTCGGCTGGCTGGGCCGCTGGGACGAGGCACTGGACCGCTACCGCCGGGTCGCCGACGCCCGCACCCGGGTCCTGGGCGCCGCCCACCCCGACACCCTGGCGGGCCAGAGCGACCTGGCCCGGTGCCTGGAACAACTCGGCCGCGAGGACGAGGCGGTGGCCCTGCACCGCCGGGTCGCCGCGCTCCGCCGCGAACGCGCGACGCACCGCGGCTAGAAGCTTTTTCGGTCGGCGGGCGTCACCCGGTACAGCACCGTGCCGTGCGCCGGTACGTCGCTCGCCACGATGTCCCCGTCGCTGTGCTTCCGCCGACCGGTGACCAGATCGTGCAGCCGGTACGAGGACGCCTCCGGCAGCCCGGCCGCGCCCGCGGTGACCGACAGCGTGCGCGGGGCGTCGCCGGAGTTGAACAGGGCCACCGCTCGGTCGCCGTTCTTCAGCGGTTTGGCCAGCACCGCCGAGTGGGCGTCCTCCTGCACGATGCGCCCCTGGACCCCCAGCGGATCCTGGTCGACCGCGATGACGTGCGCGTTCCCCAGCACCGCGCGGGCCTCGGGGGAGAGTGTGCCGAGGTCCGTACTGGAGATCAGCGGCGCCGCCATCATCGCCCACAGCGACATCTGGCTCTGCATCTCGTCCCGGCTCAGCCCGGAGTCCCCGGCCAGCAGGAAGTCCGGGTCGTTCCACCGTCCGGGGCGCTGCAGATCGGCGAGGTTCGCGTTGTAGCGGAAGTTGTAGACGATGGAGGACCACTTGGCGGCCGGGGTGCTCTGCTGCAGCGCCACGTCCCTGCCGCCCCGCCACAGGTTCCCCAGCTCGGACGACCAGCCGATGACCCGGTGCCAGACGGCGTCGCCGTCGAACTGGAAGTAGGCCGGCGCGGAGACGGAGAAGGTGATCGGCCGGCCGGCGGCCCGCAGGGCACGGCTCATTTGTCCGTACAGGTCCCGGTAGGTCTCCTCCTTGCTGTGCCCCGGTGCCACGGGCACGTTGCAGCCGTCCGCCTTGACGTAGTCCACCTGCCAGCCGGCGAACAGCTTCGCGTCCTCGGCGAAGTGGCCGAGACTGCCCGGGTATTTCTCACAGGTCAGCGTGCCGACGTCCTCGTAGATGCCGAACTTCAGCCCCATGGCGTGCAGTTGCTGCCCGACGTAGGCCATGCCGTGCGGGAACTTCACCGGGTCCGGCAGCAGCTCGCCCTTGGGGCCGCGCTTCTTGGCCATCCAGCAGTCGTCGACCGTGACGGTCCGGTAGCCCTGGTGCGCCAGCCCCGAACGGACCAGTGCCCGCGCGTTGTCGAGCACCACCTTCTCGTCGACGTGGCAGGTGTAGTACGACCAGTTGTTCCAGCCCATCGGGGGTGTGGGGGCCAGGTTCGGGTACGGGCCGGTGGCGGGCCGCGCCTTCGCCGTGCGGCCCGGGTCGGGGGTGGCGGAGGCGGGCGCCGGGGAGGCCAGCAGCCCGGCCGAGCAGGCGGCGACGGCGGTGAGTCCGGTGACGGTGCGGCCGAGGCGGGGTACCGAAGGACGGGACACGGGTCACCTCACGGGTGTGCGGGACGGCCTGACGGGGGGACAGCCGGGGCGGTGCCGAGGTGGAGCACGGCCGGACGCTAGGAGCAGGCCCGGACCCGGTCAAGAAGCCGCACCGACCGCGGCCGAGGTTTCAGCCGCGTGTACCTGGCCTCCGCGATCATCGCGTGCTACCAAGGGGCATGCCGGAACGGACTTCGTATGACGCGGTCATCGTCGGCGGCGGGCACAACGGACTGGTGGCCGCCGCCTATCTCGCACGCGCCGGACGCAGCGTGCTGGTGCTGGAGCGGCTGGACCACACCGGTGGTGCCGCCGTGTCGACCCGGGCCTTCACCGGTGTCGACGCCCGGCTGTCCCGCTACTCCTACCTCGTCAGCCTGCTGCCGCCGAAGATCGTGCGGGACCTCGGACTGCGCTTCGCGGTCCGCAAACGCACCGTTTCCTCCTACACGCCCGCGGTGCGCCACGGCCGCCCCACCGGTCTCCTGGTCGGCGGCGGCGCGGCCCGCACCCGCCGCTCGTTCGCCGAACTCACCGGATCCGACCGCGAGTTCGCCGCCTGGGAGCGCTTCTACGGCACCACCCGGCGGCTCGCCGAGCGGGTCTTCCCCACCCTCACCGAACCGCTGCCCACCCGCGCCGCGCTGCGCGCCCGGATCGACGACGACGCCACCTGGCACGCCGTCTTCGAGCGGCCCCTGGGCGAGCTGGTCGAGCAGACCTTCACCGACGACCTGGTCCGCGGGGTGGTCCTCACCGACGCGCTCATCGGCACCTTCGCCACCGCTCACGACCCCTCGCTGCGCCAGAACCGCTGCTTCCTCTACCACGTCATCGGCGGCGGCACCGGTGACTGGGACGTCCCCCTGGGCGGCATGGGCGCCCTCACCGACACCCTGGCCGACGCCGCCCGCCGGGCCGGTGCGGAGATCGTCACCAGCTGCCCGGTGACCTCCCTCGCCACCGACGGCCGCACCGCCGAGGTCTCTTGCGAACGGGGCACGATCGGCGCCCGCCGGGTGCTGGTGGGCGCCTCGCCGCGGGAACTCGCCCGGCTCCTCGGCGAGGCCCCGCCGCCGCCCGCCGAGGGCGCGCAGCTCAAGGTGAACATGCTGCTCACCCGCCTCCCCCGGCTCCGCGACGCCGGCGTGGACCCGCGCGAGGCGTTCTCCGGCACCTTCCACATCGCCGAGGGCTATGACCAGCTGGAGCAGGCCTACCGGCAGGCCGCGGCCGGGAACCTGCCCGCCGCCCCGCCCTCGGAGATCTACTGCCACTCGCTGACCGACCCGTCCATCCTCGGCGCCGACCTGGTCCGCCAGGGCTACCAGACGCTCACCCTCTTCGGCCTGCACACCCCCGCGCGGCTGTTCGCCGACGACACCGCCGACCACGCCGCCACCCGCGACCGCCTCCTGGCGGCCACCCTCGCCGAACTGGAGACCCACCTCGCCGAGCCGCTCGCCGACTGCCTCGCCCTGGACGCCGACGGCCGCCCCTGCGTCGAGGCCAAGTCGCCGCTCGACCTGGACCGCGAACTCGGCCTGCCGGGCGGCAACATCTTCCACCGCGAGCTGGCGTTCCCGTACGCGGACCCGGAGGCGGACGTCCCCGCCGGGAGTGCGGCGGCGCGCTGGGGGGTGGCCACCGCCCACCCCGCCGTCCTCCTGTGCGGCGCGGGCGCGGTGCGTGGCGGCGGGGTGAGCGGCATCCCCGGCCACAACGCGGCGATGGCGGTGCTGGAGGAGGGCGTGGTGTGACGGCCGCCGGAGGCGCGGCGATCCGGAGCCGGCACCGGACCCCGGCAGTTTTCTGACGCAGCATCAGAAAATCTCTTCCCTCGTACGGCACCCTGCGGCATCCTGCGCGCATGCAGACGGAGCTGAGCAACAGGCTGGGCGCGGAGCACGCCGTCTTCGGGTTCACCCCCTTCCCCGCGGTCGCCGCGGCGATCACCCGGGCCGGCGGGTTCGGGGTGCTCGGCGCGGTCCGCTACACCGCGCCGGACGCCCTCGCCCGCGACCTCGACTGGATGCAGGAGCACACCGACGGGCTGCCGTACGGGCTCGACGTGGTGATGCCCGCCAAGAAGGTGGAGGGCGTCAGCGAGGCCGACATCGAGGCGATGATCCCGGACGGACACCGCCGGTTCGTCGACGCACTCCTCGACAAGTACGGCGTACCGCCGCTCGCCGAGGGCGAGGCGTCCGGATGGCGGATCACCGGCTGGATGGAACAGGTCGCCCGCACCCAGCTCGACGTGGCCTTCGAATACCCGATCAAGCTGCTCGCCAACGCCCTCGGCCCCCCGCCCCCCGACGTCGTCCGACGCGCCCACGACCAGGGCATCCTGGTCGCCGCACTGGCCGGCAGCCCCCGGCACGCCCGGCACCACAAGGCCGCCGGCATCGACATCGTCGTCGCCCAGGGCTACGAGGCCGGCGGGCACACCGGCGAGATCGCCACCATGGTCCTCACCCCCGAGGTCGTGGCCGCCGTCGACCCGCTGCCGGTGCTCGCGGCCGGCGGCATCGGCACCGGCGAGCAGATCGCCGCCGGACTCGCCCTGGGCGCCCAGGGCGTCTGGCTCGGCTCGATCTGGCTGACCACCCGGGAGGCCGAACTCCACTCCCGCCGGCTGACCGCCAAACTGCTCGCCGCCGGCCCGGGCGACACCGTCCGCTCCCGCGCCCTGACCGGCAAACCCGCCCGCCAGCTGCGCACCGGATGGACCGACGCCTGGGACGACCCGGCCGGCCCCGGCCCGCTGCCGATGCCGCTGCAGGGACTGCTGGTCGCCGAGGCGAACTCCCGCATCCAGCGGCACGAGGTCGAGCCGCTGCTGGGCACCCCGGTCGGCCAGATCGTCGGCCGGATGAACAGCGAACGCAGCGTCCAGGCCGTCTTCGACGACCTCACCCGCGGCTTCGAGCGGGCCATCGACCGCATCAACCGCATCGCCGGACGCGCCTGACCCCGAGGAGGACAGCGGAATGACCAACTCCCCACCGCCCAACGGCTTCTGGGCACAGGCCGCCGCCGACCCGGACCGTACGGTGCTGATCGCCCCGGACGGCGAGGAGTGGACCGCGGGCCGGCTGCACGCCGCGAGCAACCGGCTGGTCCACGGGCTGCGCGCGGCCGGCCTGGAGCGTGGCGACGCCTTCGCCGTGGTCCTCCCCAACGGCGTGGAGTTCTTCACCGCCTACCTCGCCGCGTCCCAGGCCGGCTTCTACCTCGTCCCGGTCAACCACCACCTGGTCGGCCCGGAGATCGCCTGGATCGTCGCCGACTCCGGGGCGAAGGTGCTGATCGCCCACGAGCGGTTCGCCGAGGCGGCCCGGCAGGCGGCGGACGAGGCGGAACTGCCGGCCGCCCGGCGCTATCTGGTCGGCGCGGCGGACGGCTTCCGGCCGTACCGCGAACTCCTCGACGAACAGCCGGAGTCCGCGCCCGACGGCCGGACGCTGGGCTGGGTGATGAACTACACCTCCGGCACCACCGGACGCCCGCGCGGCATCCGCCGCCCGCTGCCCGGCACCCCGCCCGAGCAGACCCACCTCGGCGGATTCCTCGGCATCTTCGGCATCCGGCCGTTCGACGACAACGTCCACCTGGTCTGCTCGCCGCTCTACCACACGGCCGTCCTGCAGTTCGCCGGCGCCTCGCTGCACATCGGCCACCGCGTCGTCCTGATGGACAGGTGGACGCCGGAGGGCATGCTGGCCCTGATCGACCGGCACCGCTGCACCCACACCCATATGGTGCCCACCCAGTTCCACCGCCTGCTCGCGCTCCCCGAGGCCACCCGGGCCGCCTACGACGTGAGCTCGCTGCGGCATGCCATCCACGGCGCCGCGCCCTGCCCCGACCACGTCAAACGCGCCATGATCGACTGGTGGGGCGGCTGCGTCGAGGAGTACTACGCGGCGAGCGAGGGCGGCGGCGCCTTCGCGACCGCCGAGGACTGGCTGAAGAAACCCGGAACGGTCGGCAGGGCCTGGCCGATCAGCGAACTGGCGGTCTTCGACGACGACGGCAACCGCCTGCCGCCCGGCCAACTCGGCACCGTCTACCTGAAGATGAGCACCGGCGGCTTCCGCTACCACAAGGACGAGGGCAAGACCCGGAAGAACCGGATCGGGGACTTCTTCACCGTCGGCGACCTCGGCTACCTCGACGAGGACGGCTACCTCTTCCTCCGCGACCGCAAGATCGACATGATCATCTCGGGCGGCGTGAACATCTACCCCGCCGAGATCGAATCCGCCCTGCTCGGCCACCCCGCCGTCGCCGACGCCGCGGCCTTCGGCATCCCCCACGACGACTGGGGCGAAGAGGTCAAGGCCGTGGTCGAACCCGCCGAGGGCCATGAGCCCGGGCCCGAACTGGCCGCCGACATCCTGGCGCACTGCGCCCGCCGGCTCGCCGGCTACAAACGGCCCAAGTCGGTCGACTTCATCGCCGTCATGCCGCGCGACCCCAACGGCAAGCTCTACAAGCGCCGGCTCCGCGACCCCTACTGGGAGGGCCGGGACCGCGCCGTGTAGCGGTACTTGACCTCACCCCGGGCCGCCCCCAGGATCCCGCCATGACTGATGCGCGCAGCAGCACGGTGGACGGGATCCTGCGGCGGAGCGCCCGGCGGGTGCCGCACCGCACGGCGCTCCGGTACGGCGACCGGACCTGGACCTACCGGGAGCTCGACGAGGCCGTGACGGCCGCGGCCGCGGTCCTGCGCGGCTCCGGACTGCGCCCCGGCGACCGGGTCGGCTCCTACGGCCACAACTCCGACGCCTACCTCATCGGCTTCCTCGGCTGCGCCCGCGCCGGGCTCGTCCACGTACCCATGAACCACCACCTCACCGGCGACGAACTGCGCTACCTCGTCGAGCAGTCCGGCAGCTCCCTCGTCCTGGCCGATCCCCGACTCGCCGGGCGGCTGCCGGACTCCGCGCGCGTCCTGCCGCTGCGCGACACCGACGACTCACTGCTGGCCCGGCTGCGCACCGCGCCCACGGACCCGCACCCGGCGGCACCGGACTCCGAGGACCTGGTCCAGCTCCTCTACACCTCCGGCACCACCGCACTGCCCAAGGGCGCGATGATGACCCACCGCGCCCTGGTGCACGAGTACGTCAGCGCGATCACCGCCCTGGACCTGAAGGAGTGGGACCGCCCGGTCCACTCCCTGCCGCTCTACCACTCCGCGCAGATGCACGTCTTCCTGCTGCCCTATCTGGCGGTCGGCGCGGAGAACACGATCCTCGACGCGCCCGACCCGGAGCGGATCCTCGACCTGGTCGAGGCGGGGCGGGCGGACAGCCTGTTCGCACCGCCCACGGTGTGGATCGGTCTGTCGCAGCACCCCGGCTTCGCCGACCGCGACCTGACCGCGCTGCGCAAGGCGTACTACGGTGCCTCGATCATGCCGGTGCCGGTCCTCGAACGGCTCCGCGCCCGGCTGCCCGGCCTGGCCTTCTACAACTGCTTCGGGCAGAGCGAGATCGGCCCGCTGGCCACCGTCCTGGGACCGGACGAGCACGAGGGCCGGATGGCCTCCTGCGGGCGCCCGGTGCTGTTCGTCGAGGCGCGGGTGGTCGACGGGACGGGCCGGGAGGTGCCCGACGGCATCCCGGGCGAGGTCGTCTACCGCTCCCCGCAGCTGTGCACCGGCTACTGGGACAAGCCCGAGGAGACCGCCGAGGCGTTCCGCGACGGCTGGTTCCACTCCGGGGACCTGGCCGTCCGGGACGCGGAGGGCTATTTCACCGTGGTGGACCGGGTCAAGGACGTCATCAACTCCGGGGGCGTGCTGGTCGCCTCGCGCCAGGTGGAGGACGCCCTCTACGCCCATCCCCAGGTGGCCGAGGTCGCGGTCATCGGGCTGCCCGACGAGCGGTGGATCGAGGCGGTGACCGCGGTGGTCGTACGGCGTCCGGACGGGGGCCCGGTCGGGGAACAGGAGCTGATCGAGACGGCCCGGGCCCGGCTCGCGCCGTTCAAGGCCCCCAAACGGGTGGTGTTCGTGGACGCGTTGCCGCGCAACGCCAGCGGCAAGGTCCTCAAGCGGGAGCTCCGGGAACGGTTCACGGCGTCCTGAGCCGGGCCGCGCGGTGCACCGTGTGCGGCGCGCGCGACGCGTGCGGAGGGCGACTGTCAGTGCCCCCTGCCATGCTGACAACGTGGCCGGGGAACAGCCGGCCGACGGCCCTGTACGTCTCGTTCCGTACGACGGAGGACACCATGCTGACCACCCGTTACGTCCCCGGCACCCCCAACTGGCTCGACCTCGGCACGCCCGATGTCGACGCCGCCGTCGCCTTCTACTCCGCGGTGTTCGGCTGGCGCGTCGAGTCCGCCGGCCCGGAGTCCGGCGGCTACGGCTTCTTCCAGCTCGACGGGAAGACCGTCGGCGCCGTCGGCCCGCTCACCGAGGAGGGCGCGCGGCCCGCGTGGACGGCGTACTTCCACACCAGCGACGCGGACGCCACGACCAAGGCGGTGGAGCAGGCCGGCGGCGCGGTGCGGGTCCCGCCGATGGACGTCTTCACGGCCGGCCGGCTCGCCGCCTACACCGACCCGACCGGCGCCGACTTCGCGGTCTGGCAGCCCGGTGACGTCCAGGGCCTGGACGTGGTCATGGAGCCGAACACCCTGTGCTGGACGGAGCTCTACACCACCGACGTGGCCATGGCCAAGGGCTTCTACCGCTCGGTGTTCTCCTGGAGCTTCCAGGACATGCCCATGGGCGGCGACCTCTTCTACTCCATCGTCTCCTCGCCGGGCGGCGGCGAGGGCGAGGACACCGGCCAGGGCGGGATCATGCAGCTGGCGGAGGAGCATCTGGCGGCCGGCTCGACCTCGGAGTGGCACCCCTACTTCGGCGTGACCGACTGCGACGCGACCTACGCCGCCGCCCTCGACCACGGCGCCACGGTCCTCATCCCGCCCACCAGCGCCCCCGGCATCGGCCGGCTGGCGATGGTGGCGGACCCGGCCGGCGCCCCGTTCGCCCTGATCAAGGGGGACCCGGAGATGACCTGAGCGTCAGGCGGTGTCCTTCGGCCGGGCGTCCACGATCCGCTTGATCTTGCCGACCGAGCGCTCCAGCGTCTCCGGATCGACGATCTCCACGGCGACCGACACCCCGATCCCCTCCTTGACCCCGCGGGCGATCAGCTCCACGGCCGCGGTGCGCGCCTCGCGGGTGGCGTCGGGGCGGGCCTCGGCGCGTACGGTCAGCCGGTCCATCCGGCCCTCGCGGGTGAGCCGCAGCTGGAAGTGCGGGGCGACGCCGGGCGTGCGCAGCACGATCTCCTCGATCTGCGCCGGGAAGAGATTGACCCCGCGCAGAATGATCATGTCGTCGCAGCGCCCGGTGATCTTCTCCATCCGGCGGAAGGCCGGCCGGGCGGTGCCCGGCAGCAGCCGGGTCAGATCGCGGGTGCGGTAGCGGACGACCGGCATCGCCTCCTTGGTGAGCGAGGTGAAGACCAGCTCGCCGTGCGCACCGTCCGGCAGCACCTCACCGGTGACCGGGTCGACCACCTCGGGATAGAAGTGGTCCTCCCAGATGTGCAGCCCGTCCTTGGTCTCCACGCACTCCTGGGCGACCCCCGGACCCATCACCTCCGACAGCCCGTAGATGTCCACCGCGTCGATCGCGAACCGCTGCTCGATCTCGCGGCGCATCTGCTCGGTCCAGGGCTCGGCACCGAAGATGCCGACCTTCAGCGAGGTCGTCCGCGGATCGATGCCCTGCCGCTCGAACTCGTCCAGCAGGGTGAGCATGTACGACGGCGTGACCATGATGATCTCGGGCCGGAAGTCCTGGATGATCTGTACCTGCCGGCCGGTCATCCCGCCGGACGCCGGGACGACCGTGCAGCCCAGCCGTTCCGCGCCGTAGTGCGCGCCCAGCCCGCCGGTGAACAGCCCGTAGCCGTAGGCGATATGGACGGTGTGGCCGGGCCGGCCGCCGGCCGCGCGGATCGAGCGGGCGACCACGTCCGCCCAGTGGTCGAGATCGCGTTCGGTGTAGCCGACCACGGTCGGGCGGCCGGTGGTTCCGCTGGAGGCGTGGATGCGCCGCACCTCCTCCTTGGGGACCGCGAACATTCCGAAGGGGTACTGCGCGCGCAGATCGTCCTTGACCGTGAAAGGGAAACGGGCCAGGTCGCCGAGCGTCCGGCAGTCCTCGGGGCGCACCCCGGCCCGGTCGAACGCCGCGCGGTAGAACGGCACATGGTCATAGGCGTGGCGCAAGGAGGCGCGCAGCCGGGCCAGCTGGAGCTCCCGCAGGGCGTCCGGCGAGAGCCGTTCCGCGTCGTCGTACGCCGCGCTGTCCGTCGCCCTGCCCGTGGCCGCATCCGGCATGAGTGTCACCGCCTCGTTTCCCTACCGATCATTCGGTAGCTGAATGCTGATCCAAGTAATCAGCGCGCGGCGAACACGTCAAGGGGCGTGACGCAGACGGCCCCCGGGTAGCGTCCAGCGCATGAGTGACGTCCGGAAAGTGCAGGTAGGTGACGTTCGGCTGGCATACCGGGTGTGGGGAGAGGAGGACGCGCCGCCGGTGGTGCTGCTGCACTGCCTCGGCGAGGACGGCGAGGACTGGCGCGGCGTGGTCGGCCGCCTCGCCGGCACCCACCGGGTCTTCGCCCTCGACCAGCGCGGCCACGGCCACAGCGACTGGCCGGGGGAGTACGGCTTCACCCGCTGGCGGGACGATGCGATCGGCTTCCTCCAGGCGCTCGGCCTGAAGCGGGTGACCCTCATCGGCCACTCGGTCGGCGCGGTGGCCGCCCTGCTGCTGGCCGCCGACCGTCCCGAGCTGGTGGACCGGCTGGTCCTGGAGGAGGCCGCCCCACCGCTCCCGGCCGACCCGCCGCAGGAGGCACCCGAGGAGCCGGCCGGCCCCCAGGCCTTCGATTGGCGCGCCAAGACGGCGGTGGTGGCCGAACGCAACGCCCCCGACCCGCAGTGGTGGGAGTGCCTGCCGCGGATCACCGCCCCCACCCTCGTCATCGGCGGTGGCCCCACCAGTCACATCCCGCAGGAACACCTCGCCGAGATGGCCGCCCGGATCCCCGACGCCCGCCTGGTGACCGTCGAGGGCGCCGGCCATCTCGTCCACGAGGAACGCCCGGGCGAGTTCCTCGCCGCCGTCACCTCGTTCCTGCCGGCCCCGCTGTAGCCCGCCGCGCGCAACCGCGGCCGGGCGGGCACGCTGCTCCGCCAGGCGTGCTGTCCGATGGGTCAGGGTCGGAAAGGCCCTAGGCTCGCGGCCGTACGCCCTCCCGCGTACGGCCCACCGGGGCAACTCCCCCCGGCGGGCCCGAGGTTCGAGAAAGGCCGACCGTGCAGCTGACCCTCTCGATGCGCCGCGCCCTGATCGCCGGCGCCGCCGCGACCCTGCTCCTCACCGGTGCCGGCGGCGCCGCCGCGGCCCCCGCCGCGCCCTCGCCCACGGCCCCGGCCGCCGCCCGGGCGCACTCCCCGTACCACCGGCTCCGCCCGCTCGCCGAACTGTCCGCGGAGCGGCTGGCCACCGGCGATCTGGTGGCCGCGGCGAAGTGGGGCACCGGCAGCCCGATCGACGATCCGGCGCGTGAGCAGCAGGTGCTGGACGCGGTGGCGGAGCAGGCCCGGCAGCTCGGCGCCGACCCGGCCGGGACGGTGCGGATCTTCCGGGACCAGATCGAGGCCAACAAGATCGTGCAGCGCGGACTGCACCGCCGCTGGGACGCCGATCCCTCCCAGGCCCCGGCCGAGCGCCCCGACCTCAACGAGGTCCGCAAGGAGATCAACCGCATCAACACCGCACTGGTACGCGCCCTCGCCGCCTCCGCGCCGGCCCGCTCGGCACCCTCCTGCCACCCGCTGCTGACCGTGGCCGGCGCCCGGGTGCGCCACGAACGCGGACTGGACCCGCTGCACACCGTGGCCCTGGCCCGCTCGCTTAAGTCGGTGTGCGGAGCGGCCGGCTGACCGGCGTCCCGTCCCCCGGTGACCGGGGCCGGGCGGCCGGGTGCCGCGCGGCCCTCATGCCCCCCGTTCGCCCGCCGCCACCGCCTTCGCCCAGCGGTAGTCGGCCTTGCCGCTCGGGGAGCGCTGGATGCGGTCGGTGAAGACCACCGCGCGCGGGACCTTGTAGCCGGCCAGCCGGGTGCGGCAGTGCGCCTGCAGGGCGGCCAGGTCCAACGGCGCGCTGCCGTCGCGCAGTTGCACCACCGCCGCGACCCGGTTGCCCCACCGCTCGTCCGGGACGCCCGCCACCAGCGCGTCGTAGACGTCCGGATGGGCCTTCAGCGCCTGCTCGACCTCCTCCGGATAGACCTTCTCGCCACCGGAGTTGATGCACTGCGAGCCCCGGCCGAGGACGGTGACGATGCCCTCCTCGTCGACCGTGGCCATATCGCCCAGCAGCACCCACCGGTCACCCCGCGCCTCGAAGAACGTCTCGGCGGTCTTCGCCGGGTCGTTGTAGTAGCCCAGCGGTACGTGTCCGCGCAGCGCCAGCCGCCCCACCTCACCGGCCGGCGCCGGTTCGTGGGTCGCCGGATCCACCACGGCCATCCGGGAGTTGACGCGTAGCCGGAACCCCTTGGCGGGGCCCGAGTCGTCGGTGGCGGTGCCGTTGAAGCCGGACTCCGAGGAGCCGAAGTTGTTGAGCAGCGCCGCGTGCGGCACCAGCGCGGTGAACTCGGCGCGTACGGTCTCCGAGAGGATCGCGCCGGAGCTGCTGACGCTGAACAGCGAGGAGCAGTCGGTGCCCTTGAGCGGTCCGGCGAGCGCATCGACGAGCGGGCGCAGCATCGCGTCGCCCACCAGCGAGACACTGGTGACCCGCTCCCGCTCGATGCTCCGCAGCACCTCCTCGGGCACGTACTTGCGGTGCAGGACGACCTTCTGCCCGAAGTGGAAGGCGATGAACGCGGTCAGGGTCGAGGTGCCGTGCATCAGCGGGGGAGTGGGGAAGAAGACGATCCCCTCGCCGCCCGCCGCGACCCGTTCGGCCAGCTCCTGCGGCCGGGTGACCGGATCACCGGTCGGGGCCCCGCCGCCCATACCGGAGAAGAACAGGTCCTCGTGCCGCCACATCACGCCCTTGGGCATACCGGTGGTGCCGCCGGTGTAGATGACGATCCGGTCGTCGGCGGAGCGCGGCCCGAAGCCCCGGGCCGGTGAGCCGGACGCCTCGGCGTCCGCGAGCGCGACCGGCGCGACCGCGGGCTCGGGTGCGCCGTCCGGCGGGGTGCCGACCCGGACCAGATGCCGCAGCCGCGGCGCCCGCGGCAGGGCGGCGGCCACCCGGGCGGTGAACTCCGCGTCGAAGACCAGCCCCACCAGGTCCGCGTCCCGGTAGAGGTACGCCAACTCCTCCTCGACATAACGGTAGTTGACGTTCACCGGCACCGCGCGGATCTTCAGGCAGGCGTACACCGCCTGGAGGTAGGGGACGCCGTTGTAGAGGTGCAGCCCGACGTGGTCCCCGGGGCCGATGCCCCGGTCGGCGAGGTGGTGAGCCAGCCGGTTGGCGGCGCGGTCCAGCTCGGCGTACGTCAGCCGCCGCTCCGTGCCGGTCCCCGGGTGGTCGAGGTACACCAGGGCCTCGCGGTCGGGGACGGTGTCCACGATCGATTCGAAGAGGTCGGCAAGGTTGTACTCCACGTCTCCTCCAGACCGGGCGGCGTCGGCGCACGGGAGGCCCGCGGGACCGGACCCCGGCGGTCATTAGAGCGCCGTGGACAGGAGCAGGGAAGGGGCCCGGCGCAAGTAATCTGACTACCTGTCAGAAAAGCCTTGAACTCGCCGTGCCACTACTGCAACCTGTTCTCGTCCCTGCAGACGGGAGACCGCAATGGGTGGGACGGAACACCTCACCGTGCAGCGCGAAGGCGCCACACTGGTGCTCACGCTCAACAGGCCCGACGCCAAGAACGCACTCTCGCTCCCCATGCTCGTCGGCCTGTACGACGGCTGGGTGGCGGCCGACGAGGACGAGGCGATCCGCTCGATCGTGCTCACCGGTGCCGGCGGCGCCTTCTGCGCCGGGATGGACCTCAAGGCCCTGGCCGGCAAGGGCATGGCCGGCCAGCGGTACCGCGACCGGCTCACCGCCGACCCCGACCTGCACTGGAAGGCGATGCTGCGGCACCACCGGCCGCGCAAGCCGGTGATCGCCGCCGTCGAGGGCCCCTGTGTCGCGGGCGGCACGGAGATCCTCCAGGGCACCGACATCCGGGTCGCGGGCGAGTCGGCGACCTTCGGCCTCTTCGAGGTCAAGCGCGGACTGTTCCCCATCGGGGGCTCCACGGTCCGCCTGCAGCGCCAGATTCCGCGTACCCACGCGCTGGAGATGCTGCTGACCGGGCGGCCGTACAGCGCGCGGGAGGCCGCCGGCATCGGACTGATCGGCCACGTCGTCCCCGACGGCACCGCGCTCGCCAAGGCCCTGGAGATCGCCGAGCAGATCAACGCCTGCGGGCCGTTGGCGGTCGAGGCCGTCAAGGCGTCCGTCTACGAGACCGCCGAGATGACGGAGACGGACGGCCTCGCCGCCGAACTCACCCGCGGCTGGCCGGTCTTCGACACCGCCGACGCCAAGGAGGGCGCCCGCGCCTTCGCGGAGAAGCGACCGCCCGTGTTCAAGCGCGCCTGAGCCCCCAGGCCCCCAAAGGAGATCGGCATGCCCGAAGTCCTCAAAGCCCCGCTCGTCGTCGAATTCCCCTTCACCCGCTCCCTCGGCCCCGTCCAGAGCGCGTTCCTCACCGGCCTGCGCGAGCGCGTCGTCCTCGGTGTGCGGACCGGCGACGGCCGCACCCTGGTGCCGCCCGTCGAGTACGACCCGGTCACCGCGGAGGAGATCCGCGACCTGGTCGAGGTGGCGCCCACCGGCACCGTCACCACCTGGGCCTGGAACCCCGAACCCCGCCGCGGCCAGCCCCTCGGCACCCCCTTCGCCTGGGTGCTGGTCCGCCTCGACGGCGCCGACACCGCCCTGCTGCACGTCCTCGACGCCCCCGGCCCCGAGGCGGTGCACACCGGCATGCGGGTCCGCGTCCGCTGGGCCGAGCAGCGTACGGGCGCCATCACCGACATCGCCTGCTTCGAGCCCCACGACGGCGACCCCGCTCAACTCTCAGGTCACAGCGGCGAGTTCGCGGACGCCGTCACCGGCATCGTCGCCCCCGCCCGCCTTGACTACAGCTACTCACCGGGCCGCGCCCAGACCGCCTACATCCACGCCCTCTCTCAGCGCCGGACGGTCGGCGAACGCTGCCCGTCCTGCCGCAAGGTGTACGTCCCGCCGCGCGGCGCGTGCCCCACCTGCGGCGTCGCCACCTCGGAACAGGTCGAGGTGGGCCCGCGCGGCACGGTCACCACCTACTGCATCGTCAACATCAAGGCCAAGAACCTCGACATCAAAGTGCCTTACGTCTACGCCCACATCGCCCTCGACGGCGCCGACCTCGCCCTGCACGGCCGGATCGGCGGCATCCCCTACGACCAGGTGCGGATGGGCCTGCGCGTCGAGCCGGTGTGGACCGAGGGGGGCCGCTACCCCGACCACTACCGGCCGACCGGCGAACCCGACGCGGAGTACGACACCTACAAGGAGCTGCTGTGACGCGTGAGATCCGGGAGATCGCGGTGGTCGCCTTCGCCCAGACCGACCACCGGCGCACCAGCGCGGAGCTCTCCGAGGTGGAGATGCTCCTCCCGGTGCTGCACGAGGTCCTCGACCAGACCGGTCTGAAGACCGCCGACATCGGCTTCACCTGCTCCGGCTCCAGCGACTACCTCGCCGGCCGCGCCTTCTCCTTCACCATGGCCCTCGACGGCGTCGGCGCCTGGCCGCCGATCTCCGAGTCGCACGTCGAGATGGACGGCGCCTGGGCGCTGTACGAGGCGTGGACGAAGCTGCTCACCGGGGACGCCGACACCGCCCTCGTCTATGCGTACGGCAAGTCCTCACCGGGCTCCGTGCGCGACGTCCTGACCCGGCAGCTCGACCCGTACTACGTGGCGCCCCTGTGGCCGGACTCCGTCGCGCTCGCCGCCCTCCAGGCCCAGGCCCTCATCGACGCGGGCGAGACCGACGAGCCCGCACTCGCGGCCGTGGCGGCCCGCAGCCGCGCCGACGCCACCGCCAACTCCCACGCCCAGCTGCGAGGTTCGGTACCGCAGGGCGACTACCTCGTACGGCCCCTGCGCACCGGCGACTGCCCGCCCATCGGCGACGGCGCCGCCGCCGTGATCCTCGCCGCGGGGGACCGGGCCAGGGAACTGTGCGCCCGGCCCGCCTGGATCCGCGGCATCGACCACCGCATCGAGGCACACGCCCTCGGCGTCCGCGATCTGACCGACTCGCCGTCCACCCGCCTGGCCGCCGAAAAGGCCGGCGCCTTCCAACAACCCGTCGACACCGCGGAGTTGCATGCCCCGTTCACCTCGCAGGAGGTCGTGCTGCGCAAGGCGCTGCGGCTCGGCGACGAGGTGCGGGTCAACCCGTCGGGTGGGGCCCTCGCCGCCAACCCGGTGATGGCCGCGGGCCTCATCCGCCTCGGCGAGGCCGCCGCCGCGGTCCACCGCGGCGCCGCCGACCGTGCCCTCGCCCACGCCACCTCCGGGCCCTGTCTGCAACAGAACCTGGTCGCCGTCCTCGAAGGGGATCCCCGATGAGCAAGGAGCCCGTGGCCGTCGTAGGCATCGGCCAGACCAAGCATGTGGCGGCGCGCCGGGACGTGTCGATCGCCGGACTCGTCCGCGAGGCGGCCCAACGGGCGCTTGACGACGCCGAGTTGAGCTGGGCCGACATCGACGCCGTCGTCATCGGCAAGGCGCCCGACTTCTTCGAGGGCGTCATGATGCCCGAGCTGTACCTCGCCGACGCGCTCGGCGCCGTCGGCAAGCCGATGCTGCGGGTGCACACCGCCGGCTCGGTCGGCGGCTCCACCGCCCTCGTCGCCGCCCACCTCATCGCGGCCCGGGTCCACGGCACGGTCCTCACGCTCGCCTTCGAGAAGCAGTCGGAGTCCAACGCGATGTGGGGCCTGTCGCTCCCCATCCCCTTCCAGCAGCCGCTCCTCGCCGGCGCCGGCGGCTTCTTCGCCCCGCACGTCCGCGCGTACCTGCGCCGCACCGGCGCCCCCGACACCGTCGGCTCCCTCGTCGCCTACAAGGACCGCCGCAACGCCCTCAAGAACCCCTACGCGCACCTCCACGAGCACGACATCACCCTGGAGAAGGTCCAGTCCTCGCCCATGCTCTGGGACCCGATCCGCTACTCCGAGACCTGCCCGTCCTCCGACGGCGCCTGCGCGATGATCCTCACCGACCGGGCCGGCGCCGCGCGCGCCCCGCACCCGCCGGCCTGGATGCACGGCGGGGCGATGCGCAGCGAGCCCACCCTCTTCGCCGGCAAGGACTTCGTCTCCCCGCAGGCCGGCAAGGACTGCGCCGCCGACGTCTACCACCAGGCCGGCATCACCGACCCGCGCCGGCAGATCGACGCGGTCGAGATGTACGTACCGTTCTCCTGGTACGAACCGATGTGGCTGGAGAACCTCGGCTTCGCCGACGAGGGCGAGGGATGGAAGCTCACCGAGTCCGGCGTCACCGAGCTCGACGGGGACCTCCCGGTCAACCCCTCCGGCGGCGTCCTGTCCACCAACCCCATCGGCGCCTCCGGCATGATCCGCTTCGCCGAGGCGGCCCTGCAGGTGCGCGGCCGGGCGGGTGAGCACCAGGTCGACGGCGCCCGCAGGGCACTCGGGCACGCCTACGGCGGCGGCTCGCAGTTCTTCTCCATGTGGCTGGTCGGCGCCGCACCACCCGCCACCTGACGGCTCCACCGCGCGCCCCCGCCATGTCCTCTGTCCGACCCGCGGCACAGTGGCTAGGCTGACCGCGGACGACCGAACCGGGAGGAGCGGCGACGTGGCCGACAGCATCACCGAGCAGCGGCTCGCGGGCGGGCCCAGGCCCGATCTCGACCTGTCCCAGGCCGAGTGGCAGTCCAGCAGCCAGGGCGTGGGCGACGTCCAGATCGCCTTCGTCGAGGGCTACATCGCGATGCGCAACCGCCGCAGCCCGGAGATCCCGGCGCTGATCTTCAGCCCCGCCGAGTGGCGCGCCTTCGTCCTCGATGCCCGCGAGGGAGAGTTCGACCTGACGTAGGCGCGGCGCCGGCCGCCGTCAGGTGAGCACCACGCACCCGTTCGCGCGCAGCGCCCGGACCGGCTCCGCACCGTCGTCCACGGCGTTCCAGCGCAGATCCAGCTTCTCCAGCGACGGGAGCCGGGCGACCCAGGGCGGCAGCTCCGTGATCCGGTTGCCGCGCAGATCGAGCCGGGCCAGCCGGGGCAGCGCACGCAGCGCCTCCGGCACGCCGGGCAGGGCGTTGTCGCGCAGCTCCAGCACCCGCAGCTCGCGCAGTGCGGCGACGCCCGCCGGCAGCCCGGTCAGCGCATTGCCGCCCAGCCACAGCTCCCGCAGCCGCCCGAGCCGCCCCACCGACGGCGGGAGTGCGGTCAACTCCGCGCGCTGCGCCCGGAGTTCGACCAGTGCGGTCATCCCGCCCAGGGTGTCCGGCAGCCGGCCGAGCGGGTTCTCGCCGACGTTGAGGTAGCCCAGCCGGTCCAGCCGGCCGAGGGTGTCCGGCAGTGCGGTGAGGCGGTTGTCGTGCAGATAGAGGTAGCGGGTCAGCCCGGTCAGCTCGCCGATCTCCTCGGGGACCGCGGTCAGCGCGTTGTGGCCGAGGTCGAGGGTGTGCAGCGCACGCAGCCCGCCGAGCGCCGCCGGGACCGAGGTCAGCGCGTTGTCGGCGAGGATCAGCACCTCCTGGTCCGTACGCTGCCACACCTCGGGCGGCACCGAACTCAGCCCGGCCTTCCAGTAGTTGAGCGTGCGGGGCGGGGCGGACATACGGAGTCCCTTCGGGCGGGGGAGGGCGAGGACGAGGGTGAGGACGAGGTGGTCGGGAGCCGACCGGGCGGGGGCGGCGGCGACCGGCACACCGCAGGGGGTGCCTCCCTAGACGCCGTAGGGGGTCTCCCTGCGGCGTCTCCCTACGGCCAATCGAGCAGTTCCGGCAGCGGCGCGGTACCGCCCGGCCGGCGGCAGTCCAGCGGCCGGTGCGGGGCACGGCCGGCCAGCCAGGCCGCCAGGTCGGTGAGGGGGCCGCGTACGGTCACTTCCGGCGCGCCGGCGGCACCGTACTCCCGCCGGAACGCCTCGTCCGTGGCCTCCAGTACCAGGTGCAGGTCCTTCGGGGCGCGCGGCGCCAGATGGCTCAGAAGGTGGTGGCACAGTCCGTGCGGCCAGTCCTGCGGCCCCTGGCCGAGCAGGGCGTCCGCCGTGTGGATCTCCAGCTCCCGCCACCAGGCCCACAGCACCGTGCGCAGCTCGCCGTTCCGGTAGCGCACCGGGCGCGACCAGTCGGCCGGACCGACCGCCGCCCAGGCCGCGGAGGACTCGTCCAGTGCGGCCCGCACCGCCTCCCGGAGTGCCGCGGCGTCCCGCACCGCACCGGCCTCGATCCCGGCCGCCCGCTCCGGGCGCCCGCCGTCGTACAGCTCGACCAGCTCACCGCGCAGCGCGTACCGGGCCTGCCGGGCGGTGGCCCCGGCGATGCCCTCGATGTGCGCGAGGACATGGGCGCGGGACCAGCCGGGCAGCGCGCTCGGTGCGCGTACCGCGGCGTCCGACAGTCCGGGCAGCAGCGCCCGCAGCCGCTCCTGGCCCGCCTCGATCGCCGCGCGCACCTCCTCGGCCGACAGGGCGGGTTCCGACGTGGCCTCTTCCGGTGCGGTGGGTTCCGACGTCACGGGCACGACAGCTCCTTCGTCCAGTTCTCGCCGGTCCGGCGGTGGGCCGGCCGGGTGCCGAACACCGGGAGCCCGCAGACCGGTTGACGGAGAGCGGCCATGTTTCTCCCTGGGCCTCCCCGCCGGACCTAATGGTTGCTGATGACGTTACCATTAGCCTCATGACCGCAACACGGCTCGCACTGGATCTCGCCGTCACCATCCGCCACGACGGCCACGGCGGTGTCGCCGACGACCTGGCCGACCCGGAAGGACTCACCGCCTGGATCGCCGAGCGGGCCGCCCTGCTCGACTGCGCCGCCGACCCGGTCACCGCCGACCCCGCACTGCACACCGCCGTACGCGAACTGCGCGCCGCACTCCGCGCGCTCTTCGCCCGCGCCGTCCGCCCCGGCCCGCCCAGCTCCGCCGACGCCCACCGGCTGCTCCCCGAGGGCACCGCACTGCACCGGCTGAACACCGCCGCCGCCCTCGTCCCGACCTCCCCCCGGCTCAGCTGGGAGCCCGGCGCCCCGCCCGCACTGCGACTGCACCCGCACGGCACCCCGCCCGCCGCCGACCGGATCCTGGCCGCACTGGCCCGCGCCGCCCTCACCTTCCTCGCCGGCCCCGACCGGGCCCGGCTGCGCGCCTGCCCCGCCCCGCGCTGCGTCCGCTACTTCGTCAAGGAGCACGGCCGCCAGGAATGGTGCAGCCCCTCCTGCGGCAACCGCGCCCGGGTCGCCCGCCACCACGAGCGGCACAAGGAAGGACGGCCCGACCCCTCGTAAGGTGGGCGGCATGACCGGTGAACGCGATCTTCCGACCCTGCTGAGCGGGATGCGCCCCGAGCTGAACGAGGGCCGGTACGTCTTCACGAGCGTGCGCGGCGCGATCCCCGCCGGACTCGCCCCCGTCGTCACCGTCGCCGAACCCGAGGGACTGACCCTCGTCCTGCGCCAGGAGGAGGCCGACCGCACCGGCCTGCCGTACGACTACGTCGCCGGCTGGATCACCCTGCGGGTGCACTCCGCGCTGGATGCCGTCGGGCTCACCGCCGCCGTCGCCACCGCCCTCGCCGACGCCGGCCTCAGTTGCAACGTCGTCGCCGGCTTCCACCACGATCACCTCTTCGTGCCCCACGAAGCGGCCGACGAGGCACTGCGCCGCCTCGGTGAACTGGCCGGACGGGCCTGAACCCCGGCACCCCGTACGCCGCCCGCCCCACCCGCCCCGGGAGCCGCCCACCACCCCGACGTCCGGCGCGGCGAGCCCGGCCGGGCCACGTACGATGGCGGCATGTCCTTCCTCCGCCGCCGCAGCGCAGCCACGCCCGCCGGTCCCGACTTCGACGTTCTCGCCATGGACCCGGGGGACTGGCCGGGCAATCTCGGCGCCGGGCTGCTGCCCGCACCCGACGGAAGCTGCCAGGGCGTCTTCCTCCGCTACGACCTCTTCGGCGGCCGCGGTCCCGCGATGATCATCGGCAACCTCCCGGAGGGCTCCCCGGCCCGCGAGCTGGAGGACGACCAGGTGCCCTTCGAGGTCGCCCAGCTGCTCGCGGCGCTCGGCAACGACGAACCGGTCACGGTCGTCGAGAGCGAGGACACCCCCGTGATGCACGACGACAACCTGCTGATCGTCAAGCGCATCAAGTGCTCCGAGAGCCGCATCTCCTGCGCCCAGTTCGACCGCAGCGACGGCGTCCTGGTCACCATCGCCAGCTGGGACCGGCCGATCACCGACGACCTCTACGCGCTGCTCAAGCCCCTGCCGGCGGAACTCTTCCAGCAGGGCTGACACACCCCGCACACGAAACGCCGCACCCGGTGGACGGCACCCCCGTCCACCGGGCGCGGCGGGTCACCCGGCCAACCGGGCTACGAGTTCGACCGCCGCACGTCCACGTCGGCCGCCCGCACATAGCCCACCCGGTGCCCCAGCTGGATCTCGTAGTAGACGTCCTCACCGCGCACGATCGCGTGCTTCGACACGTCGAACGTCGGCGCGTAGAAATACTCGCCGGTCACCCGGCCGCCGACCGCGTACCGCTGCCCCGCCGTGATCGTGTACGGCAGCGGGGAAACCGACTGGTACGGCACCCCGGCCGGATAGGCGGCCTTCTCCGGGTACGCCCGGCCGTAGACCGGGATCTCCTCCCGGCCGGCCTTCGGCGTGGCGACCAGCCCCTTGGCGTTCACCGCCGTCGGCGCACGGTGCGGATTGCGGAACCACGCGACCTGCCCGAGGTACCAGATCGCGGTCCAGTCACCCTCCCGGCCCGCCAGCGCGAACCGCTGCCCCGTCGTGGCCCGGGCCCCGGTGTCGTTCACCCCGTCCGTCGAATCGCTGCCGTCCTGGTGCAGCCCGACGTCCTTGACCAGCGGAGCGCTCTTGCTCGGCGCGGTGTGCAGCCGGACCGCCGTGGAACCGTGCGGTGCGCAGACGTCCCCCGGCTTCTCGCAGCTGGTGTAGCGCGGCCGGTTGCGGTCGTAGTCGGGGAGGATGGTGACCAGCCCGCCGTGCTTGCCCGCCGTGGCGTGGAACGGCTTCCCCAGCAGCTCGAAGTAGTGCGCCCAGTCCCAGTACGGCCCGGGGTCGGTGTGCATCCCCGGGATCGTGGACGCCGTCGTGCCGGGCACGTTGTCGTGGCCCAGGATGTGCTGCCGGTTCAGCGGCACGTCGTACTTGCGGCTCAGGTACTTCACCAGCCGGGCCGAGGACCGGTACATCGCCTCCGTGTACCAGGCGTCGGGGGAGGCCAGGAAACCCTCGTGCTCGATGCCGATGGAGTGCGAGTTCAGGTACCAGTTGCCGGCGTGCCAGGCGACGTCCTTGCCCGGCACGTGCTGGGCGATCAGCCCGTCCGAGGAACGCACGGTGTAGTTCCAGGACACGTACTTGGGGTCCTTGATCAGCTTCAGCGTGACGTCCCACGACCCCTCGGTGTCATGGATGACGATGCTGTCGACCTTCTGGTCGCGCGGCCGGTCCGCCTTGTCGTGGTTGCCGTAGTCGTGGTCACCGAACTCCTCGTACGGCGCCGGCACCGACTCGCACGCCACGCTCGAAGGGCACTCCGTCCCGTGCTCGCCACCCGGCTCCGAGGCCCGGTCGGCGGCCCCGCCGAGACGTTTCTGCTGCCCGGCGTCCGGGACCAGACCGGGGGCCGCGGGCAGCCTGACCCGCTGCCCGGCGTCGGTCGTCCGGGCCTCGCCGTGCCGGATCACCGAGAACACCTCGTCCGCGAACGCCTTGCCGCCGCGCGGATCGTCCTGACCGCCGTAGCGCGCCACCGCCGCGTACCACCGGGCCGGATCCTTCTCGGCGGCCGGCCCGAGCCGGCGCTGCTCCGCGGCGAGCAGCGCCGCACCGCCCAGCACGTTCGCCGCCGGGTCGGTACGCAACCGGTCGGCCGGCAGCCCGGTCAGCCGGGCCGCGGCCGGCAACGTCCGCAGCCGCGCCGGGAGTTCGGCGGGCAGCGCGGCCTGCTGCGACGCGCCCTCGGGAACCCGCTTGTGGGGACGTGAGGCGTCACCCCGGGCGTCCTCGTCGCCCGCGCTGAACTCCGGCGCCCGGGCCAGCGCCGTCCGGGCGTCGGTCAGATGCATCGGGCCGTAGCCCCCGGAGACACTCGGCGCGCCGCCGTGGCCGTCCCACCGCGACTCCAGGTACGAGACGCCGAGCAGTACGCTGCGCGGCACGTGGAAGCGGGCGGCGGCCGCCGTGAAGGCCCGCTGCAGGGCGTCCGTCCGGGGCTGCCCGGCGTCCGCGGACGGCGCTCCGGTGAGCGGCAGCAGCAGCACGGCGGCCGCCACCGTGGTGGTGGACCTGCGCAGGGCGGGGCGATGGGTTCTTTTGTCTTGCGGGGCGGATCCTCGCAAAGCAGCCTCCTCGAGCCGGCCCGAGCCGGGCGGTGTGACGGATGGTGCACCAACGGCCGTACGGGGTGGACCCGAGGGTAGAGCCCCGTGGGGCCCAGAGCCATAGGTGGGCCGACGGCCCGTCAAACACCGCCCTGGATCGGGATTTCGCATGTCAGGGCATCTCCAGAGGAGCCTTCCCGGACCGCCGCCCGGCCTGCGGGGCGTCAGTGGAATGGACCAATGACCGCGCGGCGCACATGGGTGAGCGGCGCCTCCCGCCACCGGGTGCGCCGCTCACGATTCCCCTCGGGGAAGTGCCCGCAGACGAGGCACTCCCCCTGGGCGGTCAGCGGGTGCCGACCGCCGCCCGTACCGCACGACGGGCCATCTGGCAGTCGTCGTGCAGTCGGCGCAGGAGCAGCCGCTGCTCCTCGCCCGCCGTCGGGACGCCGGGTTGTCCCGGGCCCGGAGTCCCCGTCGGCGTGGGTTCGCGCATGGTCCGCTGGACCGCCGTTTCGTAGCGCCGGATCTCCCGGGTGAGGATCAGCATCAGATTCACCAGGAAGGAGTCCCGCGAGGCGGGGCCGGCGTTCTGCGCGAGCTGGCTGATCTGACGGCGCGCCACCGGGGCGTCGCCGAGCACCGACCACAGCGTCGCCAGGTCGTAGCCCGGGAGGTACCAGCCGGCGCTGTCCCAGTCCAGCAGCACCGGCCCGGCGGGCGACAGCAGGACGTTGTTCAGCAGCGCGTCGCCATGATTGAACTGGCCCTGGACATGCGACAGACCGTGCATCAGCTTCTGCAGGTCACCCAGGTCGCGGTCGGTGAGCATCCCCAGGTCGTGGTAGCGGCCGATCCGGCCGGCGTAGTCCAGCGGGGCGTCGAACAGCCCGGCCGGCGGACGCCAGCGGTTGAGCTGGCAGACCGCGCCGATCGCCGCGCGGATGTCCGCCCGG
The DNA here is from genome assembly GCF_042734445.1 of Streptomyces sp. NPDC059649. Classification (NCBI taxonomy): domain Bacteria; kingdom Bacillati; phylum Actinomycetota; class Actinomycetes; order Kitasatosporales; family Streptomycetaceae; genus Streptomyces; species Streptomyces sp. NPDC059649. The sequence continues at coordinate 6,325 of NZ_JBHWDV010000009.1, read as the reverse complement.
GGCGGCGCCTCGGCGGGGTGCCGCGACATGGCCGCGACCCGGCCGGGCATCCGCTCCACGATCAGCGTGCAGTTGTCGGGATCCGCCGCCACCAGCCGCGGCACCCGTACCGGCGGACGATGCCGGACGAATGCGCGGTATGCGCTTATTTCCTGCTGGAACCTTTCCGCCCACGCCGGGGACTGGTCCAGTAAACACTTGGCGACCGCGGTCATACGGCCCGTCGTGCCGACGAGGAGCACGGATTTGCCGCTCCGGCGCAGCACCTGGACCGGATTGAACTCGGGACAGATGCGGTGCACCGAAGCGACCGCGGCGCGCAGCTGTGCGCCCTGGGGCCCGGACAAGTCGAGTCTCCCGCTGAGCGGTTGGGTGCCCGTCCCCTGTGCCCGCCGGTTCCGGCCGCCGGAAAGACCGGGGACCGCCCCCGCGGAAGGAGCGGGGGCGAGATACGGCCCGCTGCCTGTCGGGTGCGGGCGGTGCGGCCGGGCGGGGGCGGTCACGGCGGACGATGCTGCATACATGGGTGAGACAGATCCCTTCGTGCGCCGACGAGTTGCGTGCGCTCCCCGGCCCGGTGGAGGGAACCCGTGAACGGGCCCCGTGCAGGAGGCCGATCCAGGGCCCCTGTGAAGGGCGCGCACCCTGGGGAATGCGGTCCCGCCACCGGGCCGGGGGCGGCACGTCTACAGAACACTCGGCTGCGGGTGGCAGACCATCTGGCGTGCCCTGGCGAACCCTGGCGAATGGTCGCAGCGCACGTCACCGGCCGTTACTGTCAACTCAGTCGAGGAACCTGGGGGCTTGACGTGGACAGGCAGCCGAACACCCGTCTCGCGGACCTTTTCGGCCTGGCCGGCTGGTCCAAGGGAGAGCTGGCGAGGCTCGTCAACCGGCAGGCGGCGGCCATGGGCCATCCGCAGCTGGCGACCGACACCTCGCGAGTGCGGCGCTGGATCGACATGGGGGAGACGCCCCGGGATCCCGTGCCCAAGGTCCTGGCTTCCCTGTTCACCGAGCGCCTCGGCCGTGTCGTAACCATCGAGGACCTCGGGTTCGCCAGAACCGGTCGCTCGGGGAAGCGGCAGGCCATGGACGGTCTGCCGTGGGCTCCCGAACGGACCGCTGCGGTCCTCACGGAATTCACGGGAATGGACCTCATGCTCAACCGACGCGGCTTGGTGGGTGCGGGCGCGGCGCTCGCCGCGGGCTCCGCACTCACCGGCGCCATGCACGACTGGCTGCACACCGATCCGGCCCCCTCCGGCGCCCTCCGCCACGACGACCCGTTCGCTTCCGACTCCCTCGACGACCTCGAACAGATCGGCCTCGACCGCTATGAGGCGGCCCCCGTGGGGTCGCAGGAGATCGACGCGCTGGAGCGCTCGGTGGAGGTCTTCCGCGCCTGGGACGCGGCCCGCGGCGGCGGGCTGCAGCGCAAGGCGGTGGTGGGCCAGCTCAACGAGGTGGGCGGCATGCTCGCCTACCGCCATCCCGACCACCTCCAGCGCCGGCTGTGGGGCGTGGCCGCCAACCTCGCCGTACTGGCCGGCTGGATGTCACACGACGTCGGCCTGGAGCCCACCGCCCAGAAGTACTTCATCATCGCCGCCCACGCGGCCCGCGAGGGCGGCGACCGCCCGCGCGCCGGCGAGGCCCTCTCCCGCGCCGCCCGGCAGATGGTCCACCTGGGCCGCCCGGACGACGCACTGGACCTGATGAAACTCGCCAAGTCCGGCTCCGGCGAGGAGACCCTGCCGCGCACCCGCGCCATGCTGCACACCATCGAAGCCTGGGCCCAGGCGTCCAAGGGCCAGGCCCAGGCGATGCGCCGTACCCTCGGCGAGGCCGAGGAACTGTTCGTCTCGGACAAGGGCGACGTCCCGCCCCCGTGCTGGATGCAGATGTTCGACGAGGCGGATCTGCACGGCATGCAGGCCCTGGCGTTCCGCACCCTCGCCGAACACGACCCCACGGCCGCCAAGATCGCCCAGCACCACGCCAAACAGGCCCTGGCCCTGCGCGAGGGCGGCCGCCAGCGCTCACAGATCTTCGACTACATCTCCATGGCCTCGGCCTGCTTCATCGGCGACGATCCCGAACAGGCCGACCGCTACGCCAGGTTGGCCCTGGTGTCCATCGGCGAGAACTCCTCCCACCGCACGTGGGACCGGCTCCGCGAGATGTTCCGGCTCACGGGTCAGTACGCGAACTACGCCAAGATCCAGGACCTGCGCGAGGAGATCCAGCATGTCCTGCCCAAGCCCAGGCCCAAGACCAAGGAATCATGCCTGGGCCCCGGCCTCGGCACGGGCCTGGGGCCGAACTTCACGGTCTGACACACCCCGACCGCCAGTGACCCAGGTCCGTCGGCCCAGGGCCCCTTGCCGCACAGGTCCGACGACCCGTCGGCGCACGGGCCCGACGGACCCCTACCGCACGGCTCCGTCCACCGACGGCTACTCGCCCCATGCGTGCGGGGCGGCCGGCTCATACGATGCCGGTCCGCCCTCGGCTGCCGCGGTGTGTGTCAGTCGCCGACCCTGGCGATCAGCACACACGCGTCGTCCTCGCGCTCGGCACTGCCGAACTCCTCGACGACGATGCGAACGCTGTCCTGCGCACTCCGGGCCGCGGCGAACCGCGGCGCCAGTGCCAGGAGCCGCTCGGCACCCTCCTGGTCCGTACCGGGCCCGTACATCCGGCGGGGCGCCAGCCCGTCGGTGTGCAGCACGAGCAGGTCACCGGGCTCCAGTTGCTCGGTGCGCTGGGTGTACGCCGCACCGGACGTCGCCCCCAGCAGCACGCCCTCGGGCGGGTCCAGCGCGCGCCCCGTGCCGCCGCGGAAGAGCAGCGGCGCGGGGTGCCCTGCCTGGGCCCACTCCAGCGTCCGGGTCTCCGGATCGAAACAGCCGCACACCGCACTGCCGAGCGCCGGCTGGGCGGCGGTGTCCAGCAGTTGGTTGAGCAGCCCCATCAACTGCCCCGGGCGCTGGCCGGCGACCGCCATACCGCGCAGCGCGCCGAGCACCATCGCCATCCCCGACGTGGCCGCGACGCCGTGCCCGGTGAGGTCGCCGACGCTCAACAGCGTCCGACCGTCCGGGAGTTGCATCGCGTCGTACCAGTCCCCGCCGATCAGCGTGTGGGTACCGGACGGCAGATAGCGCCCGGCGAGGTCGAGGGTGACCCGGCCGCCGTCCGGGAACCGCAGGGAGCCCCGCCACGGCGGCAGCACGGCCTCCTGCAGCTCGACCGCGAGCCGGTGCTCGGTCTGCGCCATGTGCCGCTCGCGGTGCAGCGAGTCACGGGTCTCACGCACCGCCTGCTGGCTGCGGCGCAGCTCGCTGACGTCCCGCAGCACGGCCCACATACAGGCCGTACTGCCGTCCTCGTCCAGCACCGGCTCGCCCACCATGTGCACCGTGCGCAGGCTCGCGTCCGGGCGCACGATGCGGAACTCGCCGTCGATCGGCCGACCGTCCACCAGGCAGTCGGTGACCATCGTGGCCAGCCCCTCCTGGTCCTCGGCGTGCACCAGGGACGGCAGTTCGTCGAGGGTCAGCGGGCCCTCGACGGGGGACCGGCCGAAGATCGCGAACAGCTCGTCGGACCAGCTGACCTCGTCCGTGAGCAGATTCCACTCGGCGCTGCCCACCCGGCGCAGCAGCGCACCGCGCTCGGGGGGCTCGGGCCCGGCCGGGAGCGCCGGTACCTCGGCTGCCGGCCCCGGGGAGTCGTCACTCTCCGTGGGCAGGCCCTCTCTCAGCTGGTCGAGATGACCCCCGAGATCGTCGAGGTGGTGCACGGCGAGATCGCACAGCGCCCGCTGCCAGCGCAGCTGCGGGTCGGGGGCGAGGCCGGTGTCCACCGTGGACTCCCGGCGCACCGCGTCGAGGCCGCCGCGCAGGCGGCGCGCCTGCGTGATCAGGGCCTCGACCGTGTCGCGCTCGGGGGGCCGGTCGGCTGGGTGGTCCGCGAAGAGAGGGGACGGCATGACGTACTCCGTGATCAGGCGGCGCCGGGCTGAAGGGCCGGTAACGACTGTTGCACAGGCGGCGACCGTGCGTAAGGGATTTGGCACTACCCGATACGGTGGTGCAGCCGGCATATGCCTCCGGCCTCCCTTGGCAAGCCGGGGGAATCGGCGGAATAACAGGTTCCAGGCTAGGCTTCGGCCGCCGTACTGCAGGCGTTGCTGCCGATCCATGGTGGGAACGAGGCATACGGCCCGTGGTCACCGGCAAGAATGCCGGTCAGCGGAAATCCCGTTGCCAGCCCGTCCCCCGCACCGGATGCTGACCTCATGTTCGATCCAGACATAGCGCCCAGTGGCACCCTGCTCGGCCTCCTGCAGCGAGGCCGCGGCGACGGGACCCTGCACGCCCTCGCGGCGCCGAGGGCCGAGGCGCTCGGCGCGCTCAACGACAGCGTGCTGCGCGACCCCCGGCGCGACTGGCAGGTGGAGAACCGCTCGCTGTACTACGCGCGCCTCTACATGCAGCTCGACGGCGGACTCGACGAGATCGAACGCCACCTCTTCCACCCGGACGACCTCACCGACACCGGCGAGGAGCGCACCGGCCTGGCCCTCGCCGTCCTCGGCCACCTCGCCGCGTACGGCAGGGACGCGGCGCGGCTGCTGCTGCGCAGCTACGCCGCGGTCGGCAGCAACTGGCGCTGGGCGCTGGACGAGCTCGCGCTGCGTGACGACGACGCCGGGCTGATGTCCCTCGCCCCCGCCGTCCTCGCCCGCTTCCCGGAGAACGAAGAGGGGCAGACCGAGCTGGCCGCCGCGGTCCGGGACGCCTTCGAGCCCCGGCCCTGGCGGCTGTGGGCCGAGGACCCCCGGTACGGCCCGCGGCTGACCGCCGCCGGCGAACAGGGCTCCTTCGACCGCTGGCAGCGCCAGCTGCGGCCGCGCGGACCGCGCCCCGGCTGGGGCATCGCGGAGGTGCTGCGGTGGGCCGAGGAGGGGCTGGAGCTCGAGCCCGAGGAGCACCGCTACCTCGCCGCCGCCCGCTGCCTGGCCGCCGTCGTCGGTCCCGAGGACCGTCCCGAACTGCTCCGGGCGGCGCGCAGCGGACCGGACGCGGCGCGCGCCGCGGTGCTGCACCACCTCGCCGAGCGCGGCGATCCGGAGGTCCTCGACCTGATCGAGACCGCGGTCACCTGCCCCTTCTCCTCCGAGCAGCTGGTCTCCGCCGGCCTTGCCGCCTTCGCACGGATGCGGAGCGTGGCCGCCGTCGAACGGGCCCGCGAGTGGGCGCCGCGTACGGACCGGCTGGGCGCGTCGGCCGCCGCCGTGCTCGCCCGCCGTGGCGCGCAGCGCGATGCCGATCTGGTGCTGGCCGCGCTGCGCCGTACCGTTCGCGAGGAGGGCCCGGACGCCGACGGCCTGTGGGAGCTGGTCGACGGCACCGGCCGCCTCGGCGTCGCCTGCGCCGCCCCCGTACTGCGGCACATCTACCGCGAGACGTCCTCCTCCCAACTGCGCGGCCGGGCCGCCGCCGCGCTCGCCGTCACCGACCCCGGCTTCGCGGCGGGCTTCGCCGTCGAGTGCCTGTGGGACTGCGAGGAGACCACCCGCGAACTGGCCGCCCGGCATGCCGCCACCGGCGACGACCGGGTCGTCGAACAACTCCGCCGCCTCGCCGCCGACCCGGCCGAGGAAGCGGAGGTCCAAACGGCCGTCCGCAGCCGCTTCGGCCCCGACGCGTCGGCTGTTTGACGCCCCACGTACCTGGCTGTCCCGCCGCGGGGCTCGCTCGCCGTTCCGCTGCGCTTTGCGGCGCCTCCCACGTACCTGTCTGCTGCGCCGCGGGGCTGGCTCGCCGTTGCGCTTTGCGGCGCCGCGTACGTACCCGTCTGTGCCGCCGCGGGTCGTCTCGCCGTTGCGTGCTTTGCGGCGCCCCGCACGTACCTCGCTTTCCCGCCGTCGGGGTTGCTCGCCGTTGCGCCTGGCGGCGGGCGTTTGTTTGTCGGGTGCGGTGACAGCCCTACAGACTTCGTCCTCCGGTCTGTCCCCTCCCGGGGGTGGGGGGAGAGGGGCCGGTGGGGGTGGGCGTTGTCTGTTGAGTACCGCGTGTCGTTGGGGAGGCGGGAATACCCGTACCTGTCCGCGGAGTTGGGGCCCCGCAGGGGGCGCTCTCAACCCTTACGGGGTCCGTTCGACCTTCCCCTAGGGTCCCAGTAGACCCCCACGCCCACCCCCACCCACCGTCTTCCCTCCCCCAACGGGAGGGGACGGGCCGGAGGGGCCGGTTGTGTGGACGTAAAGCGAAGCAGTCCACACAACCGGCCCCGGAGGACCGTCACCGCACCC
>NZ_JBHWDV010000008.1:145320-181662 GCF_042734445.1 Streptomyces sp. NPDC059649 | reverse complement strand
CGGCTCGGCCGACACCGCTGGGTCGTCGAGAGAACGGTCTCCTGGCTGGGCGGATGCCGAAGGCTGCACCGCCGTTACGAGCGAAGGGCCGAGCACTTCCTGGCCTTCGTCGGCATCGCCGCAGCCCTCATCAGCTACCGCCGACTCACCAACTGAAACAACGTCTTAACCGCCACTCCGTCGCTGTGCTGGCGAATGCAAAGAAGCATGGGCTCCGACTCTCCACCGTCAACATCATGGCCATGGACTACGGCACCTTCTATGACGGCGACATGGGCGCCTACGCCATCGCCGCCGCCACCGCCACCCACAAGCAGCTCAAGACGGTGCTGGGCATCCGTAACGACGTCACGGCGTGGCGGACCCTCGCCGTCACGCCCATGATCGGCGTCAACGATGTCAAGGGCGAAATCTTCACCGTCGCCGATGCGGTGCAACTCAAGAGGTTCGCCGACGCCAAGGGCCTCAGCCGCCTGTCGATGTGGTCGGTCACCAGGGACAAGCCCTGCCCGGATGGCGGTCGGGCGAAAGCGCTGGCGACCTGTTCGAGCATCGGGAAGGACGCGAACGCATTCGCCCGCACCTTCGCCGGCTGACTCCCGCCTGCCCGCGCACCGTTGGCGGGGGCCGGAGCCTGGGCGGAGGCCCGGGCCTGCTGGGGCCGGATGCGGCGTCGGGACGGTGCTCTGCGGCCCGGGCCGGTGAGCGCGTCCGCCAATGTCGCCACGCTGCAGAGCAGATACATCCGGGTGACCGTCGAGGTCGATCCCAGCCTGCGAGGCGATCTGTCTTCGACCGTCTTGATCACCACGGAGTACGAGACGCTGGTGAAACGATCCGCCGTTCCCGCCGCTGACCTGGGGATTCACGGAATTGCGGGCAGAGCCAATTTCAAGGAGCCCCAACAACGCTGCTTAGGGCACGGCCGAGGCACCGCGCCTCCACCAGAGCACTACGCCGAGCCGTAGCCCGTCGACGACTACGCGTTGCGACAACCACGGCCAGATAGCCCCCAGTGACTCCGCTGGCCGACGGGCGGGATTCGGAAGGGGCCACCCACACCCGCGCGGCGGTGTCGTGCAGACGGACCGGTGGCAGACCCGCTGACGACGAGACCGCCGCAAGGACCGGTACAGCTTTCGCGCCTCGATGGAGTCGACCATTGCGAGCGGTGAACACGAGGGCGGCTGTCGTGTCGCCCTTGTAAGGTCGTGGTGGTCGACGCCGTGGCGTGTCCGCACGGGCCTGGAGTAAGGGGAGGGGCATTGATGGGTTTGTTGTTGCTGCTGTTGGTGGGCTTGGGTGTGCTGGTCGCGCTCGTGGTCGTCATCGCCGTCGCGGTGGGCAAGCGCGACAGGAGCGCGCAGCCGCAGGTCCCTCCCGGGGGGTGGGGGCCGTATCCGGGTGCGGGTCCGGGTATGCCGCCCCAGGCGCCGTATCCGCCCACCCAGCAGCCCGGCCAGGGGTTCTGGCCGGCGCAGCAGCCGGGCCAGGGGTTCCCTCCCGGGCAGCAGCCGGGCGCGCAGCCGTACCCGCCGGCCACCCCTCCCGGGCAGCCACCGCACAACCCCGGACCGTACGGCACCCCACCCCCACAACAACCGCCCTACCAGGGGCAGTGACACCTGAAGACCACCGATGACCGGCCGTGGAGCCTTGGCTGCCGGTCGACGCGTTTGTAGGGCGGCGTGCTTTTACGTGCGTTCCGCGTCGCGCGAGTGTCAGGCACGGCGGCGTGATGGACGTTCAATGACGTCTATCGGTTCTGGGCTGTCGGCATCGGAGCATGGCCGGCAACGCTGGCGCCCGGCCCCTGAGCGCTTCATCCCCGCCTGTTTGAGGCTCCCGAGTACGGACGACGTCGCCTCACATAGCCACCTACACCGTCCAGCCAACCGGTGGTACCCGCACGCCAGCGGGACTCACGGAGCTCAAGACACGGCGCTCAAGATTCGTCCATGAAACCGAAGCCCACATCCCGACTCGGCCGGACTGACCGCCGAAACCTGACGGCGCACAGGGACCGGGCAACGCCCCTCCAGATCGAGCCCGCACGGCTTTGCAACGGCGCGCCTTGCTCTGGCCGTGGGCTTGCCAGGGCCAGGCTGGGATGCATCACGGCATTACAGAGGACGTCGCCCCGTCAGTTCTTGCCACACATCGCGCGCGTCCTCGAGAGCAGCCCGAGCCTTCGGGAGCCGCGGATCGCTGCCGTGCCGGGCGCGGGTCTCATCCAGCAGTTCCCTCGCCGTCTGCACCGGTTCGGTCTCCCTGCGAGCCTCACGCCGCTCAGCCTCGAGCTTGCGGAGGTCGCCGTCCCTCAGTGCCTGCAGCTGGTTCGGCTGCTGCGGCCGCATTCTGGAGCCGCACGCTGAACTGACGCACTGCGTCTTCGGGAAAATCGTCCTCGCGAAGCGCTCCATGCGCTCCCGCCCGTCCGGCCTGCTCAGGTACACGTATGACACGTGGGTGGAGCGGGCCAGATCGAACCGGACGTGCAGGCCGGCCAGCGGAACCTCGTCGCCTCCGACGAGGAGCGCATGCTCATGCAGGACGATCTGCCCCAGCTGATCCACATGACCCCCGCGGTCCGGCGCGCGCAGCTGCCGCAACTCGGCCTCTGTCCGGGAGATCCGGCCCCGGTACGCCTTCTCCGCCCGCGACACGGCCATCTGGGCCGGCCGCACCTCCCGGCGAGCCGTGCCCTTGGACCGGTCGGTCCGGGGCCGCCTCCTTGTGTGTTGCGCTGTGTGTTGCGCTGCGGCCGGTCGCTGTCAGCTTGCCCTAGGCGTCGAGGGACTCCGCGGCCTCACGGATCACATCGAGGACGAAGTCAGGATGCGAGAGCATGGGAACGTGGCTGCTGTCCACGGGACGGATATTGGCGGCCATGCGCTCGGCGGCGGACCGCTCCAGGTCGGGGGGCACGGTACGGTCGTTGTTGGCGACGATGAACCAGCTTGGCTTCGTCCGCCAGGCGGTGCCGGGAACCTGCTGGTTGAACAGGTCCGCCACTGGCACGGCGCCCGTCGCCAGGACGAGCTTCTGCTCCGCTTCCGGGAGGTCGCCGCAGAAGTGCGGGAGGCCTGAGGGCTTGAGCCACACGCGGCCGTCAGCAACCTCCACGTGCTCGAAGATGGGCGTGCGGGCGAACTTGTCCAGCTGTTCCTGCGACGTCTCGTCCTCGTCTGGGGCGAGCGCGGCGATGTACACCAGAGCGCCGACGCGGTCGTGGGTGCCCGCTTTGGTGATCAGGGTCCCACCGTAGGAGTGACCGACCAGCACGATCGGGCCGGGGACGTGGTTGAGCGTGAAGTTGACGCACGCCACGTCGCTTTCGAGCGAGTCGAGGCCGTGCTGTGACGCGAAAACCTCATGGCCTTCGGCCTGGAGTGTCGGGATGAGCTTGTTGAAGCACGACCCGTCCGCCCAGAGTCCGTGGGCGAAGACAATGCTGGGCTTGCCCGCCATGGCATTTCCTCCTACGGAGAGATTAAATATGCAACAATGCACTACATTGCACGTTCAGTTCCTATTTTTACGTAATGGCCATGGCGTGTCGCCCCATCCCCATGGTTGGGCCTACGAGGTTGAACGTGTTGTCGTGGTGGTCATGTGTTGATGATCAGGCCCGTTTCGGCGAGGCAGCCGTCTATGAGGTCGCCGCGGTACTGGATGTGGCGCAGGCCTCGTCCGATGCGCTGGATGAGGTGTTTCTGGCGTGCTCAAAGCGACGTTGGAGTGCCAGCCCCGCCGCAGCGGGGACCAGTTGCCTTCGACGGGGTTGAGGTCGGGCGCGTAAGGGCGGCAGGTAGTAGATGGTCAGCCAGTCGCGCGAGGCGGCGAACTCCCACAGCCCGGCGGCCTTGTGGACGTTGAGGTTGTCCCAGGCGAGCACGATCGGGCCGCCGAGTTGCGGGTGGGCTGCGATCAGCAGGTCCCGGTAGTCGCGCGCAGGGCCACACCTCCTTGACCCAGCCGGCCACCGCGTCCTCGTCCCGCTCCATCGCGCGTCGGGCCAGGACCTGGCAAGTCCAGCCGTTACGCAGCAGGAGTTTCCGAACGCCCTGAATCGTGTAGGCCAGGTGGAAACGCCGCCCAATCACCGTCTTCACGCGAATAAGGGTTCAGCGTTGGTCCTCCCAGCCGTGCGCGGCCGGTCCCTTGGACAGCTCCGCCTCCAGCTGAGCGAACTGCTTGTCGTCAGCCTCGGCAGCGACGCCGGCCCCTGCGACCGCAGGGCCGACGGGCCGCCCCCCGTCCACGCCTGCCGCCACCGCTGCACGGACCTGACACTGACGCGTAGGTCCTTGGCGATCACCGCACTCGCCTTACCCCGGGCGAACCGCTCGGCCGCCTGAAGCCACAACTCTTCGCGGAACTGCTGCCGTTCGGCGGTAAGCCCGCCTCCCTGTGGATACCGCATCCCCTGGTGAGACCGCACGGACGACGAGCCGTCAGCACCTACGACTCCACGAGTTCAACCTCAGTAGACGTCAAGGAACCAGACAAGACCTAGCGTGCGGGGCTGGACGGCGGACTGCGGAGGACCGCGAAGAACCTCGCTTCGACAGGCGGCGGCAGCCGGCATGCAACCCGAGAGAGCCTCCTGATCCCGGGCCGAGGGCCATGAGTCCGCCGTATGCGGACCCCGCGAAGTGCCGCGGCCCTGGCCTGGTGTGTGGCGGCATTTTCGTCGATCTTCACCGGCCGGTCGCCTTGGTCTCCGCCTGTGGATCCTCGGCTCGGGCCGTGTGCACGCATGCTGATGTGGTGAGGCTGATCAGGATCCAGCGCCGGGCAACTTCTGCGACAGTTCGATCATGTTGCCCCACGGGTCACGGAAGAACGCCAGTCGCCGGCTGATGTCCTCGATCTCGAAAGGTTCACCGATAAGGTCGACGCCACGGCTGGCGAGCTCCGCACGTGCTTCGTCGACATCGTCGACATGGACGCACATGTGCTGGTAGCCGCCGTGTTGCAGGCTGACTCCGAGGTCGTCGAGGACCTCGTTCGGGAACGGTACCGGTCCGGCCAGCAGTTCCACATGGAAGTTGTCATCGTTGGGCGGGCAGAGGTACGCGAGCTTCAGCTCACCGTACGGCCACTCCTGGAGCACTCGGAAGTCCAGCTTCTCGGTGTACCAAGCCATCGCTGCGTCGTATTCGGGAACGCGGATACCAACATGGTGACCACTGAAGGATGCAAAGGGGCTTGACGGGTTTTTCGGCGGGTGGGTCGGCATGGGCATCGCAATTACTCCTAACCTGCTAAACCATCAGGGGATGGCACGAAGAAGCAGACAGTTCACCTATCGTGCGGTCGGTGTGGAATAGTCAAGGTCCGGATATTTGTGATCAGGTTCGATGGCTCACCATATCTGCCCAAGCCCTTGATGTTCGGCGCGCCCTTGCCGGAGATCACCGGCAGGATCCGACGGCGTCGCATCTCACGCCGTACGGCGTTCGAGTCGTACACCTTGTCGCCCAGGACGCGCTCGGGCCGCCGTCGTGGACGGCCCGGACGTTCGGGCACAGGCAGGATTCCGTCGACCAGGCCCGGGGTCTGCGGGACTGTCCAGCGAAGCTCATCCTGTGGCGGTCTCATCCATCTGCTCGGCAACCCACGGCACGGCGCGAGAAATGCCCCGTCGCTTGCGGGCGCGTTTCGAGGCGGCGGGTCGCTCAATAGGGTTGCTGGGCAGGCAGGAAGGCAGGCAGCGGTCGTCAGAAGTGTGCGGATCTTGCGGGCGAAGCCGGGGCCGGGCACAGGCAGCTCCCTGTCTGGTGGTCTGCGCGGCCAGGCGCCGCAGGATGCGCGCGCCGCGTCCCTTTGCCAGCATCGCCTGCACCCTTATCTGCCTGCGCCGCCTCACCCGCTGATGTGCCGTTGCAACAGCCTGACTGCAAGGTCGTGGCCGTAGTGAAGGGCCAGGTCCACGGGTGTTTGCCCGTCACGCCCCGGGGGTTGCGGATCAGTGCCGAAGGCCCGTGGTCTGTGTGTCGTTGACTGACGCCCAGTGGGCACGCATCGAGCCGTTGCTGCCGACCGGACGCCGAAGCGGGGTGGACGCTGGCGTGATCATCGGAGGGTGATCGACGCGATCGCGTTCAAGTGCCGCACCGGGACGCCGTGGATGGACCTGCCCGAACACTTCGGGGCATGGAAAGGTGCCCATAACCGACTGCGGAAGTGGGCAGTTGACGGCGCCTGGGAGAAGGTCTTCACCGCTCTGCTCGCCCAGGCCGATACCGAAGGCGATCTCGATTGGGTCGTTGCGGTCGACTCCACCGTCGTCCACGCTCACCAGCACGCCGCTGGGGGGCCGGCAAAGGGGCCCGGCCGGCGAGCCGGACGGCCATGCCCTCGGCCGGTCCCGCGGCGGGCCGACCACCAAGATCCACCTTGCCGCGGACAGCCGCTGCCGCCCACTGGCGTTCACCATCACGCCCGGCCGGGCTGGCGACGCACCAGCGTTCACCGAGGTCATGGCCCGCTTACGGGTGCCCCGGCCCATCGGCCGACCCAGGACCACACCGGGCATGATCCTGGCCGACAAGGCCTACTCATCCCGCGCGATCCGTTCCCATCTCCGCCGGCGCGGTATCCGGGCCGTGAGCCCACAGACCGCCGACCAGGCCACTCACCGCAAACGCCTGGGTAGCCGCGGCGGCAGGCCACCGGTCTGCGATCGCGACGCTTACCAACAACGCAACACGGTCGAGCGCTGCATCAATAAACTCAAGCAGTGGCGCGGCCTGGCCACCCGCTACGACAAGACCGCCACCATCTACCTCGCCGGACTCCATCTCGCCGCCATGTTCATCTGGTCAGCGAGATGACCCGAAAGAAGTGTCCTAGCCCTCAGGGTCGACAGAAGTGCGTTTGTAGTGACATGGGTAGGGATAGGGGTCCCCGCCGTTCGCGTAGACAGTCCCATCCATCTGCAGCTCTCCATGCTCCACAAAGAATTCCAGAAACTGGACGTCGTTGTGATTCTTGAAACTAAGTACCAGATAGGGTGGCAGGCCAGGGTCTTTGTTGACCCCGTGCCATTTCCCGTCGGATGAACGGCGTGTCACCTGCGCGTCCGGCACAGGGCCGTCCCACTCGACTGGAAAGTCTTTGCTGGAAAAAGTGTAATCGTCACGTAGTCGAACTATCGGTGATCCGCATTTCCGCTCCCCGTCCCATCGGCCGACCAATTCGGAATGGGTTACGGCCTTTGGAGTGACGACGGGTTTGCCTGCCCCGCAAGAGGACGGGGCGAGTGCCGTCACGGTGGCAGCTGCAAGGCTTGCACTGATGCGAAATATGTCGGTTTTCACGCTATCTACTTCCGGCCGTATCTTGGATGGCCCAGTATGCCGGTCGATGATCCGAAAGAGACGGCCTAGTGGCCCATGGCCGAGTTGGCGAGCATCAGTGACTGTCGCCTACGACGCCATCTGCCTCCCCGGAGGAGCATCCCTTCCGTAGGTGGAGGGGAACGACGTGGGCTCCCGCCGCCGAGAGTTCTTGGCGGAGCTGAGTGTTGTCGTGCAGGGCTGCGACGGCCGTGGCGGCTCGGGCTGGCCGTATTGGCGGGCCTGGTGGCCGGTGCGCGGGAGTCACGGCTACGGATGCCGCTGAGTCGCTACGGGGTGCACGCCGAGGGGGTGGTGGTGGACCAGGAGCATCGGCCGGGGGAGGATTGTTCGACGCCCGTCATCGAGTTCACAGGCTGGCAGGGCCAGCCTGTCAGGTTCCGGTCCGTCGCGACGGGGCTGGGTCTGGCCCTCGGAACCCATGTTGCCGGTCGTCTACCTGCCCGAAAGGCCGGGAAGTGCAAGGGTATTCACCGCAAGCACCGCCTATCTCTGATCGTAGGTCTGTTCGCCGGCAGCGTGACCTTCCTCGGCGTCGCGGTTGGGGTCGTGCTCACGCGCTGAGCTTGTTCTCCTTCCTCGTTCTCCCTTACGGATCCACCGTCAGACCTGTCGCGGGACCCATCGGACACGCCTTAAGTCGTCGCGGGTCGTTGGCGCTTAAGTAGGCGTTGTCCCGTAAATGATCTAAGGCGTGCTCGTTGACCAGCCTTGTTTCCCGATCATCCGGTGAGGGTGAGGGTGAGGTTGTGGAGACGGGCGAGGTCGAGCATGGCGTGGTGGATGCCATCGGCTTTCAGGCGACGGTCATGGAGGATCTTCCAGGCTTTCATTCGGGCGAAGGCATGCTCGGCGTGGGCGCGGACCTTGCGGTGGGAGCGTTTGTGCTCTCCTTTCCAGTCACGGAGTTCGGCCTGGCCGCGTTCGCGGCGGTGCGGGATGACCAGGCCGGTGCCGCGATAGCCGCCGTCCGCGATCACCGTGGTCTTACCGACGGGGTCCTTCGCGCCGGACAGCTCCCACGCCTTGCAGTCGTTGCGGTTGCCGGTCACCGGCCGGCCGACGGCGACGACGAGCCGGGTACCGGCGTCGATCACGACTTGGTGGTTGGGGGAGTATCGATGGTTCTTCGACTGCTCGGCGACGGTGTGTTTACGCGTGGGGACCAGGGTGCCGTCCACGATCAGCACGGTGTCCTCGCGGAATCGCTTACGGAGCTGGAGCGCGAGCACCGGTCCGAGGTGGTCGATGATGGGGTCGGCGGCCGACTTCGAAATGCCGAACAACGGCGCCAGTTGCCGGAGAGTGAGGTTGGTCCGCCAGTACGCCGCGACCAGCAACACCCGGTCCTCCAGCGGCAGGCTCCAAGGGCGGCCCCTGCGGATCGGATCCGCCACCTCGCGTCGCAAGGCAGTGATCAGCTTGCCGAACTGACGTGGAATCAGCCCAGTGAAGGGCGCTAGCCAGGACGGCCTCGACGCCGTGATCACACCAGTCACAGCAAGATCATCCCACTCTTAACCGGCAGTTATGGGTCAACCCGCAGTCATCCCTCCGTCAGCGATCGCGGACAGGTTCAAGGAACTCGAGCCGATTGCCCAGCCTGTCGAACGCGTAGAAGCGATTGTGGCCAGGGAAGTTGTCATCCCAGGTGACGCTCACCCCGTGGTCTTCCAATCGCGTGGCGAGCGCTTGGAGCGAGGTCACAAGGATGCCCGGATGTGCCTTCCTGTTCGGGCGGAAGTCCTCTTCAACCCCCAAGTGGACCTCCAGGCCACCGCCGCGAAACCAGCACCCACCACGAGCCGCCAGTAGTGGGGGCTTCTTGAGCTCTGTCATCCCGAGAACGCCTCCCCAGAAGTCGCGGCAAAGCTCTTCAGTTCCTGGAGGGATAGCGAGCTGCACGTGATGCAGGCCGCCCAAGGTGTATCCGAGCGCTCCTTGAGCCATCTCTTCTCCTCACCCTCTCGCCAAAAATCTTGACGTCAAGATAATGAGGGTCGCATGGATCTGACAAGAGGACGGCTCGGCAGGGGGCAGGTAGGCAGATCGAGTCGTGCCCCGTCCAGCTCAAGGCTCGCCCACAAAACGTGGACGCGGCGGCGAGCGAGAGCGAGGAGAGCCTGCTTGGGTCCCTTTCCCTCTCTTCGCTTCCGCTGGTAGTACGCCTTGGAGGCGGGTCAGGACTTGAGGCTGGACATCGCCGACAGGTGCTTCGCCCGAAGCAAGCCACGGTGGTAGCGGCGGGGTCTGCGCAGGTTACCGCTGACGCGACCGGAATCGCGAGGCTGCGAGGCCAGGCCGGCAAAGTCAGCCGGGCGGTCAGCACTGCCGACGACGTCCACGTCGCCGCCAGTTGCGGCGATGAACTCGGCGCCGAGTTTGGGGCCCATGCCGGGCAGGCGGCGGATCACCTCGGCGCGCGGATGCTCGTGAAACCGGGCGTCGATGAGGGCGTCGAGTTCGGAGATCTCCTAGTCGAGGGCCATCACCCCCTTCGCGAGACGGACCACCATGGCAGCTGCCAGCTTCTCGTCGGGCAGTGCGGTGCGCTGGGCCCGAGCAGCTTTCACGGCGGTGCGAGCGAGTGCGGCGGCTCCTTTGACCTTGCGGTTCTTCAGCCAGGCCTCGATCCGCTTCGTACCCGTGCGGCGGATCGCAGCCGGAGACTGGTAGCCCGTCAGCAGCATCACCGGCCCCTTGCTGGTCAAGTCCAGCGACCGCTCCAATGCAGGGATACCTTGAGTAGTTGGCTCGAAGGCGGTTGATATGCCGGGTGCGGTCGAAGACAAGGTCCAAGCGCCGGGTAGTCAGAGTACGCAGATCGACGGCGATCTCGTCACCGGGCCGTCGTTTTGAATCCGACGGGACAGCAGCCGCTCGTCCTCCCCGTTGATCACCACCGCGTGGTGATGCGTCTTGCCGATGTCCATCCCAGCCCAGATCAGGGGTACGGCCACCTCCGCCAGCTCGTCGTAATCCGATCCCGCAGACGACCTCGCCGGCGTTGTCCTACAGCAGCGATCGAGTCGCATCTCCCAATTGGCGGTCGAGTCGTCGCGGGCTCCAGGCGGCCAAGTCCCGTAAGCCATCCAGCGGCTCAGCTTTTATAGCCATACCTGAAACCCAACGTTTAGACTCAGTAGTGGGCGGGGGACCTGGGGCGGTTGGCACGAGAAACAGACGAGTGCGATGGTTGACCAGCCCCGGCCTATACCAATCAGCCCGATCACCGTATCGTGTGGCACTGCGCCGATGACCGCGTTGAGGCCTCCGGCCTGGTCCTGCGCCGCTTCGTCCTTGAGGTCTGTTGATAAACGACAGCAGACCCCGACCCACTCTGGGGTGCGAGGCCTGCTGGCAGGACTACGAAATCGGCCTGGCCGCGGCCAATAGGCCCTATTGGGATGTTTTTTCCTTCATCTCCACAGCCCCGGAAGACGCATTGATGTGGACGATTGCACTTGAATCTTTGCAAGTGATTTTGATGCGCCAAACGGCATGCCACTTAGAGCCGTTTCGCACTGCGAGCAATTCGCCTACTTCGGCCCTTTGGCACCCTGGCGTAGAGCTCTTGGCGAGCTGGAGTGCCTCTTCCTTTTTGATGTGGGAAGGTGCGATGTTGACATCCGGAGCTTTCCGCGTAGACAATTGAGAAACATGCCCCGTTCGATCGATCTGAACATCCAGGCGCATAGGCATGAGTACGGCATGGCGATATCTGCGCCAGCTGACGAGCCAGCCCAGGGAGGCCTTTTCTCCGACTGGAGAAACCTCTACTTTGCTGTCTGGGACGGCCCAAGAAAAGTGGGTTTCGGCGTACGCGGCAGCCGCTTTTCTTGCCTGCTGCGAGTTTTCTACGTGCGTTGGCCCTCCCGGCACTGGGTAACCCGAAGGCTTTCCGTTGTCCGACATGTCCAGGCTGGCCGTGATCTCATTTGCTTCTGGCCAATTGATCTGGACGAACCCGACTGGAAGACTCGCCATGACAGTGCCGCGGTCGGAATCGGGCGATGACGAAAACTGTACGTCTCCAACCGTGTAGTGATCACCGAAAGCCTGGCGGACAGCTTCTACAACAGCGTTGCGTTGGTCGCTGGCCGCCGTCCCCACTGCCTCAGTAGCATTCACGGAATGCGCCTGAATAGAGGTGAGCCAGACAGTGCCAAGAACCACTGCGAAGGCTACGCATGTGATCACTGCCGGCGAACGACGCATCCGCCAGGGTGTCAAGCCGCTCCGTTGAAATCGCACGAGGATGAAGGCTATAAATGCACCCAGTGTGCTACCAGCCGAATTGGACACCAAGTCGCTGGTGTCGCAAGCTCTTCCGATTGCCGGCAGAGCACCTTGTGCAGTCTCGATAAGGGCTGAAAGCGCCACACCGCACGCGAGGGCGGGAATCGCCCTGCGCGTGACGAATACGCCCGTGAAGCCGACGGGCACGAACATGAGACAGTTCAATATGCCTTGTTCGGTGCCGAAGGGTTCAAGTAGCGCCAGGTTCACAACACAGGCGCCGGCCCCTTGGGTGCCTCCGTTGGTCCACAGAGTCAAGAAAAGCACACTCACCATTGAAGTGCACCAGAGCGCCAAGGAGACCGGACGGTCCGTTCTCTTCTTCGAGGCGAGAAAAACCGAGATAAAGAAAACTACAGAAAGTGCGATTGCGGCAATGGTGAATGTCGCGTGGCCTTTGAAGACGGCTTCAAGCATGGGCAGATCCCTGGGGTTGTTTCTCAATGCGCAACGCCCCCTCGCGGTTTCTCCGCAAGGGGGCGTGACAGCTATCACTGCTCATCCCGTTAAGCGCGCAGTGAGCGGACTATTCCGTCATCGGAATAGTCCTTGCTGGCATCGGATAAGTCAGCAATTCCTCGTGGGAGGGGTCTGGTAGGTGCTTCCACCCGAGTAAAGAAGCCCCACGTTAGGGCTACAAGACGCCGAGGGAGACCACTGCGCCGAGGCTATCAGTGAGGTGCTGCAGGTCTTAGTTCCACTCCAGTGGTTAGTCCCACTGCGGAGGTAGCCAACCTTGCAGGAGACAGACCTGCCTCCGGTCTTGTCGTAAGAGACATCTATGTAGGTGCCCTTAGTTGTCGAATTCATGAGCAGAACGCCATTGCTGAGTTCCGAGCACACATCATGGTCCGTGATGTAGCCGTCGTGCGGGCAGTCGTAGTGCGCGGCGGCCGCCTTGGCCACTCCTGGCTTTGCCGCTGCGGCACTCGCGCTGGCTGCGGTCATGAAAGGCGTAAGAGCGGCGACTGCTGCAACGGCAGTGGCCGCGCGAAAACGCGAGTTCACAATTTCCCCCTAATGATCACACCGTCTTTACGACTAGGGGAGCCTAACATGAGTTCGATCTTGGTGTAGAAGCTTTTTCAGTCGACAGGTGTCTCATTTACATCGCCGAGCTAACCCTCCCTGCCACTACCCCGGGAAGGCCGGCACCGCCGAAGCACCCAAGTCACTGTCTACGGCTGTGGTCAGGCGTTGAGACCCAGGATGCGGACCGGTTCCCCATCCCAGCGCTTCGCTGCGGTGGTGGCAACGATCGCACCGTCAGGAAGTGTGGATCTGAGCTGCTGGAGGCCGGGGCCCAGCAGTTGGGAGGGACTGGAAGAGAAACACCACGCATCGACGATCATCCTGACACTCTGCGGGACCGTTCTCGGCTGGCCAACTGGCGCGGTGAAGCTGGAGACGCGGCCGGAAGTGCAGAGGCCCTGGGTGAACAGCTCACCGATCGACTACGGACCCGGGGCCCTGACCACTCTGACACCTTGAGAACGAAAAACCAGCTTGCGTACTGGTTGGCCGTTCGGGGGGGGGCAGGCCGGAGACGCAGCGGGGCTGCAGAGGTTCGGGCCGCACTGCTGGCCGACCGGCTGCAGAGGCACGGGCCCGACCATTCCAACACCTTGAGAACGAAAACCAGCTTGCCCAATGACGGAGCAGGTCCCGGTAGACGAAGCCGCTCCGCACACGATCTACAAGTATGTACCCGAACTCAAGGGCGGTCGGGCCACGCTCGCCGAGGCGTTGGCCGCAGCCGAACTGTCCCGGCCTGCGAAGTCGGCTGAGGAGTTCCGCAGTCTGCGGCTGGTGACACGGTTCTCACCGGCGCCTCAACCGTCGACGGCAGACGGTCTGTTTGCCTCTCGTACACGGTCCGATGATCCCCGTCTGTCCTCTTGCGCTGCTCTCCACGGCAGCGTGCATTCCAGCCTGCTCGCAGGACGTCAAGCCGTCGGCGGACGCCAGCGTGGCCGACAGTGCGCACAGAGGTCTGCGCCTGACGGAGGCGATAGGCCGGCTGAAGGTCGCCCGCGAATCGCGTACCGGCTACGCCCGCACCAAGTTCCGCCTGTGGATCGATGCGGATCACGACGACTGCGACACCCGCAAGGAAGTCCTGCTGGCCGAAGCGACCAAGAAGCCCCGACAGTGCAGGAACTGTGCGCTGACCGGCGGCACGCGGCGCTCCTACTACGACGGCAAAACCCTCAACCAACGCCCGCCAGCTCGACATCGACCACGTCTTTCCCCTCGCTGAGGCCTGGGACTCCGGTGCCCCGAAGTGGAGCTCTCAGCGCCGCGAGCAGTACGCCGACGATCTCGGCGCGAGCCGTTCCCTCGTGGCTGTCAGCCTCGGCGCCAACCGCGCCAACGGCGACAAGGATCCAGCCGAATGGATGCCACCGACCCAAACCGCCACATGCACCCTCGCCACCGACTGGGTCGCCACCAAGCTCCGCTGGAAGCTGCCGATGGACCGAGCCGAGCAGAACAAGCTGAGCAAGCTCGCGGCCGGGTGCCCCCGCGCAACGGTGAGGCACGCCCCGGCTCCATAGGAGCCCATGGCGGCCCCGAGCGCAGTCGGGGGAGTTCTCTCGTGTCCGCCGGTCAGGGTGACCGACGTGGCGTGTCTCCTGCAAGTAGGTGAAAGAGGACCCGCCCGAGGGGGCGTGCTCGGGTGTTGAGGCGGCCTCCGAGGCCAGCCTTGTCGGTCAAGGCGGCTGCCAGCGCCAAGGAGTGACCACGGTGCGCCGCGAGCTGCCGGTCGAGGCGGGATAGGGAGGAGGATCTGGTGTGGGGCGGAAGTTCTCCTCGCCCGCTGCCAGGCACTCGACGAAGCCCAGGGCGTCCCGGCGGTTCCAGTCCAGCGCAAGTCCCGCCGCGAGTGCGCGAATCGCGCCAGGTGCCTCGTGGCGGGTGTGTACTGGGCAGCAAAACCGGCTTCGCGGCGATTGCGAAGGTAGTGGGTGTTGCAAGGTCCTGGCTCTTCACGCAGCAGGTTCTCGTCGCGGCCATCCGATAGTTGCAGAACTGACAGCTCACCAGGCAGCGGACCGGCTCGCAGCCCGCCTGTGGAACTCGGGGCCGGCGGCGGCCGACAGATCTCCAGCCGAAAGCAACCGTCCCCCGGGAGGCACCGGGCGCCCGCCCGTTACCGCGAGCCCGGCCACGTCTGCGCGGTGCCGGATGACCCGTTCACTGTCACGCAGGCGGTGGACTTGTCAGACCGAAGGTTCGGCCTCGTCGTCTGCGTCCTCGGGGAGGATGTTGCCGTCCTCCTCCAGCACCGGGTGGATGCGCTCAGGGCCGTGCCTGTTGATGTCTGACGGGCGTGGCCCTTCGGGGCCGTCCGGACCCCAGCGCAGCAGGCGGCGGGTGCGGGCGATCCGGTAGACGGTGCCCTCGACCTCGAGCTGGTTGACCCGGCCGGCGCGGAGCTGGTCGGCGGCCTCGGCGTATGCGGCCAGCTCCGAGGCCGCAGGGTCGACACCTTCGGCGACCAGGGTACGTGCGTCGACGTCCCTGTCAGCGCCCACCGGGACGAGGCCCCGTCTGCGTGGCTCCCACCATGTCAGGGAAAAGTCCAGTGTCTTACGGGCCTCGTGCGCACTGCCGTGCAGGGCGCTGGTCGGCATCCACCCCCCACCCTCAGCCTGTTCCACCACCGCGAACGTCGCAGGCAGCAGTAGGACGTCGGGATGGGTGTCCACCGCCCGCTGCGAGTCACTGCGTACGTCGTCGGGGAACCCGGAACCGGTGTAGGCCAAGCTGCGCAGCGCCAGGCGCTCCGCGGCTTGGGCCGGGGTGATGGGGGCGTCGGGGTCGAGGAGCAGCCCGTCATCGATCGGTGCCTCGACGGTGCCGCGGGCCCAGTCGGGCCTGACCGGCTCCGGATCCGTCGGGCGCGGTTGCTCGATGCCGTCCGCGTCCATGCCGGCGTACTCCTCGGCACGCACGATCCGATAGCGGGTCCCGAGCACGGTGAGTTCGTCGACGCGTTCGCGTTCCAAGCGGGCGACCGCCGCCAGCAGAGCACGCCGTTCCGTCCTGTCCTGGGCATCGTCCTTCGCCCGGAACCACAGCAGCGAGTTCAGGCTGTCACGCGCCGTCTGCGGACAGTCGGCCGTCACTGCGACCACCACCTGCCACTGCGGTCGCTCCTCCGCCTCCACGCTCTGCGCTGCCACCCCGAACAGCGGGCCGCGCACCGCCAGCGCGTCGACCTGCACCACGGCGTCCATCGCGTCCGCCTCCACAGCGGCCTCCACCGGTTCTACGGGAAGCCGTACCACCACCGGCCGCGCCCCGCCCGACCCCGTCTCTGACTGGTCCATGCCCCTATCCTGCCGACCACGGCACATCGCCCTCCTGCATTTCCTGATTCCTGCCTTTTTCGCGGACTTCACACGCTATGAGGGGCGAGCCGGGAGGGGCGTTAGGACCAACTCGCCGCGTGTGGCCGGACTTTCACCATCGCCTGCGGGAGCGCGATGGCGGAGCATGTGCGCGGCAGTCGCGAGGTGGCGCTGAGCGCGGCGAAGACCCTGATCCTCACGTCCCGCCTCGGGCGTGTGGGGACTGGCCCAGGGCGCCCGTCTGATCTCCGCCCTGCCCGCGGGGCCCAGCCGCGCCCTCCTCCGCCTCGCCACCAAGAGCGCACACCTCCACAACTCCGTGACCGTCGACGACTACCCGCCGTCGCCCACCGCATCACGACGCGGGGTCGGCCTCGCGGGTTGACCCCGGAGGCGGGCTCGGGGCGGAGTGAGGAGTGCTCGCCGCCTTGCTGCCGGCCCTGGCTCGCGGACCTGGCACTGCGTCCGCGACGGTGCGTCGGAGCCGCGGCCGACGGTCGCGGCCGCGCAGTCGCCGACATCCCGCTTTGATGGATTAACTCTCCCTGGGACGGCCCTGGTCGTGGGTGGTTCGCTGGGCGCGGCCTTTTCGGGCGGGTCATCTGCCGTATCAGGAGCAGCCCGCCGCCGTCGACCCCCTGGTCCGCACCGCCCTCGCCCGCCGTGCCGCCGGGCAATGTACGGCGGTGGTCCCCCCGGCGGATTGAGGTAGGGGGCGCCCGGTTCGCGCTCTTCGGTTCGCCGTGCGCCCCTCCCCCCGACCGGATCGAAGGTCGGGTTCCGGAAACGCAGTTCAAAACGTTTCGTTGCCGCGGAATTTACTCACTGACTTTGATTCACTTTTTCGCGAAGCCATCTACATGGCGGTTTTCGCGTCCGCCATCTCGCCGCTAAGCGGAAAATCATACTTTCCTGTCGGGGGTTGCAGAGGGTCGAGGGCCTGCAACTAGCTTCGTCGGCGAACGCCCCGCCTCCTCGTTCTGGGCCTCCGATGGGCTCGGGCGCCGGGGACGGCCGTGCACCGGTATGCCGGTTCGCGGTCGTACCAGGGGAGGCGGACGCGACCAACGACGAAGGAGACGTCATGAAGAAGGCTTACGAGGCACCGACCCTCGTCCGGCTGGGGACGTTCCGGAAGAAGACCGGGCTCCTGAACAGCTCCGGCAACGACCGTCTGATCCTGAGCAAGAACTGACCGCGGACGGCTGACGGATCGCTGCCCAGCACGATGGCTGATTCGCATCAGAGCAAGGGACCGGGCCCCGGCGACGCGCATTTCGCGGTCTTCCCCGACCGTGCGGATGCGGCCGCCGTGGCCCGCTCCTGCTCCTTCTCACGCCCAGGAACACGCACCCTCACGCACACCTCGGGCCGGCCCTGGCTGGTCGGGCACTGGAGTGACGACGAGATCGTCACCGCACGCGCCGGCCGGGCGGCGCTCGCCGTCGTCGGCTGCTGCCCGGTCGACGCCTCCGAACTACAGCGCCACGCCGCCAAGTTGAGCGATCTGGCCGGGCTCGACGCGTTGGCGCGCACCCTGCCCGGCAGCTTCCACCTCGTCGCCACGCTCGACGGGCAGCTCAGGGTACAGGGCACCGCCTCGGGTCTCCGGCTGGTGTTCCATGCCGCCGTCGATGGTGTCCAGACCGCCGCCACCAGCGCCGACGTCCTCGCGGACGCGCTCGGCACCGGTCCGGACGTGGCGCAGCTGGCCGTTCGGCTGCTGTGGCCGGTTCCCCATCCGTTGTTCGAGGCCCCGATGTTTCCGGGAGTCACGGCCGTAGCCCCGGAGGAGGCGCTGATCATCGCGGCGGACGGGCGGACCGTGCGGCGGTCCCGCTGGTGGACACCGCCCGAACCCACACGAGCGCTCGCCGACGGCGCACCCGTCGTACGCGAGGCACTGGCCGCCGCCGTCGATGCCCGCACCAGGCAGGGCGGTGTGGTCAGTTGTGACCTTTCCGGCGGGCTGGACTCCACCTCGATCTGTTTCCTGGCGGCGCGGTCGTCGGCCCGGGTGGTGGCCAGTACCTGGCCCGGACGCGATCCCGCCGACACCGACCTGCACTGGGCGCAGCAGGCCGCCCGCTTCCTCCCGGACCTCGACCACGTCATCTGGGACGCCGATGACTCGCCGCTGGTCTACACCGATCTGCTCGACATCGACGATCTGCTGGACGAACCGACCATCGGCGTGATGGACCGCGCCCGGGTGCTGCATCATCTGCCGGGGCTGGCGGAACGGGGCAGCCGGCTGCATCTGACCGGTATCGGCGGCGACCACGTGGCGTGGTGTTCCGAGGCCTACTACCACCGGTTGCTGCGGACGCGTCCGCTCTTCGCCCTGCGCCAGCTGCGCGGGTTCCGGGCCCTGTGGGAGTGGCCGCTCGGCGGCACCGTGCGAGCGCTGGCCGATTCCCGGCCGTACGGGAAGTGGCTGGCCGACGCCGGCCGCCAGCTGCGCGGCGCCCCACCGCCGTCCGTCGCCAGCAGTCTCGGCTGGGGCACGGCCCCACGGCTGTTCGACTGGGTGAGCCCGGAAGCGGAACGGATGGCCGGGGAGGCGCTGAGCGCGGCGGCCGGGCAGGCCACGCCCCTGCACCGGGACCGCGGGCTGCACACCGACCTGGAACAGATCCGTTCCTGCACCCGCATCATCCGGCAGTGGGACCGGATGGCTGCCCGGGCCGGGGTTCCCATGGCCTCGCCCTTCTTCGACGACCGGGTGATCGAAGCCTGTCTCGCGGTCCGCCCCGGTGAGCGCGTTACGCCCTGGCGCTACAAACCCCTGCTGGCCGCCGCCATGCAGGGCGTCGTTCCCGAGGTGTGCCTGCGGCGCGGCAACAAGGCCGAGGCCTCGATGGACGCCTCGAACGGGCTACGCGAGCACCGCGGCGACCTGATGGCGCTCTGGGAGGACTCCCGGCTGGAACGACTCGGCCTGGTGGACGGTGACACCCTGCGCCGGCTGGCCAGGCGCCCCTCCGCGCCCGGACTGCGCGACGCGATCCTGTACTCGACCATCGCCTGCGAAGTGTGGCTGCGCAGCCTCGCCCGCACCACCGCGCCCCGCACCCCCCACAACGCGGCCTCCCCGGCCTCTTGATACACGCCCACACCGGACTTCGGCAGAAAGGCTCTCACCATGGCACTGCGGTTCGGCGCCGATGTCTCCACGGCGGAGACCGACTACGGCACAGTACTTCTCGATGAGCGCAGCGGAGACTACTGGGAGCTCAATCCCACCGGCACGCTGGTGGTCAAGACCCTGCTGGGCGGCGGCGAGGAAAGGGACGCCGTCGACGCGCTGGTCGCGCGGTTCGACATCGACCGGGCACAGGCGACTGAGGACGTCGCGGCCCTGGTGCGGGAACTGCGGGCATCCGGACTGGCCGCATGACGACCCCGAGCGCACTGGACCGGCCGGCCGGCGTCCCGTTCACCCGACGGCTCGCCGCCCGCAGTGTCCTGCTCCCCGCCCTCGCCCTGTCCCTCCTGCCGCCGCGCCGGCTTCGCGCGGTCCTCTCCCTCGCCCGCCGCGGCGCCACACCCGCCTCCACCGCACAGGCCGCGGCGGCACGTGACGCGATGTGCGCGGCGAGCCTGCGCTGCGCCGGCCCCCGCGGCTGTCTGCCGCGCTCGCTGGGCGCCGCCCTGCTCTGCCGGCTCCGCGGCACCTGGCCCACGTGGTGCACCGGGGTGCGGGTGGTGCCCCCGTTCACCGCGCACGCCTGGATCGAGGCGGAGGGCCGCCCGGTCGCCGAAGGGCTACCGGACGGCTACTTCACCCGCCTGATGGTCGTCGCCCCGGTGAGCCGGACGGACCCGTGACCGGAACCAGCGGGGAGGTGCCGACCTCGCCGGGCGAGGCGCGGTCCTCGCCCGGCGGCGACCGGTCCACGCGGGCCGCGGTGGTCACCCTGTTCCGGCTCACCGCAGGCCACCGGTCCTCGATCGCCGTCGCGACCGCGCTCACCATGGTCGGCTCCGGCCTCGGCCTCGCCCAGCCGCTCGTCGCCAAGCACATCGTGGACAAAAGCGGCCAAGGCCCGCTCGCATGGCCGCTGTTGCTGCTGCTCACCGTGCTCTTCGGGGCCGAGGCCGCGACCGGCGCGGTGGGACGCTTCCTGCTGGAACGGACCGGGGAGGGCGTGGTGCGCGCGCTGCGCCACGGCCTGGTGGCGCGGCTGCTGCGTCTGGAGATGAGGGAGTACGACCGGCACCGCAGCGGTGATCTGATCTCCCGGGTCACCGCCGACACCACCCTGCTGCGGGAAGTGGTGGCCCAGGCGCTGTCGGACCTGGTGTCCGGGGCGCTCGTCGGGGCGGGCGCGCTGGTGCTCATGGTGTGGCTCGACCCGCTGCTGCTGCTTCTGATCGCACTGACCATCGCCGCCGCGGCGGGGGTAGTGGCCTCGCTGTTGAAGGGCATCCGGGCGGCCTCGGAACGCATGCAGAACTCCGTCGGCGCGATCTGCGCCGACCTGGAGCGTGCCCTCGGCGCCCTGCCGATGGTCCGGGTGCACCGTGCCGAGGACCGCGAGGCGCGGCGCATCGGGGAGCGGGTCGAATCGGCGTACAGCGCCGGCGTGCGGACCGCGAAACTGGCGTCGATGATGAGCCCGGCGGTCGAGCTCGCCGTCCAGGGTTCGTTCCTGCTCGTCCTGGTCATCGGCGGCCTGCGGGTGAACGGCCGGGCCAACTCGCTCGGCGACCTGGTCGCCTTTCTGCTGTACGCGTCCTATCTGGTCCTGCCGCTGTCCTCGGCGTTCCGGGCGGTGGGCCTGATCCAACGTGGCATGGGCGCGTACCAGCGGATCGGGCAGGTGCTGGCCCTGCCCATGGAGCCCACGGAGCCCAAAGAGCCCGGGGAGTACGGGGAATCCGTCGAATCCGCCGAATCCGCCGAGCCAGCAAAGTCCGCGAGGCCCACGATGCGGGAGGCGACGACCGTTTTGGGGCGTCCACCTCGACGGGCGGAGGAACCCGGCAGGAACGAGCACTGGGGGAGGGGCGGGGTACCGGCACTCGCCCTGCGTGAGGTCCACTTCGGCTACGACCCGCAACGCCCGGTGCTGCGCGGCGTCTCCTTCGACGTCCCCCACCGCCGGCAGGTGGCCCTGGTCGGCCGGTCCGGGGCGGGCAAGAGCACCCTCTTCGCGCTGGTGGCCAGATTCTACGAACCGGACGCCGGAACCCTGCTGTTCGGCGGACGGCCGGCCACCGAACTCGGCCGCGCGCAGTGCCGGTCCCGCATCGCCGTCGTCGACCAGAACACGCACGTCGTGCACGGCAGTCTGCGGGACAACCTCACCTACGCCGACCCCGGTGCCGACGAGCACGAGGTCCGGCGCGTCATCGAACTCACCCAGCTGGAAGAGGTGGTGGCACGACTGCCCGGAGGACTGTCCGGCGCACTCGGCGAACGCGGCAACACGCTGTCGGGCGGCGAACGGCAACGGGTCGCTCTGGCGCGTGCCCTGCTCGCCCGGCCTTCCCTGCTCCTGCTCGACGAGCCGACCGCGCATCTGGACGCCCTCAACGAGGCCGCTCTGACCCGGGTGATGAAGGACGTCGCCCAGGAGTGCGCGGTGCTGGTGATCGCGCACCGGCTCTCCACGGTCCAGCACGCCGACCGCATCGTCGTGCTCGACGACGGCCGTACCGTCGCCTCCGGCCACCATGAGGAACTCCTCACCACCAGTCCCGTCTACCGCCGCCTGGCCGCCGGCCAGATGCTGCGCGCGGCCGCCACGACGCCACCCGCCGTGCCCGTACGCCCTGCCCCGCCCGGCCCACAGTGCCTCGGCTAGCTCGTCGACCGCCACCGTGAGCAGCCGCGGGTCGGCCCCGGGGCGGAACTGCGGTCGGTCGGTCAGCGCCAGGAGTGCCTCCCGCAGCAGCGGGTCACTTCGAACACGCCGGGGTACGCGGCGAGTTCGTCGGACGGGTCGACAGGGATGTCGAGCAGGCGGACGTGGTAGCCGTGCGGGATCCAGGCCGCAGCACGAGGCATCTCCGCCGGCGGCGTTACGGGCGCTCGGGAGGGCGGGGAGCGGTGGCGGTTTTCCGGCATCGGCCGCCAGCGCACCGCCGGTCCGGCGCCTGTCCCCCAGAGCCGTTCTTCCAGATGCCGTGGCACGTGCGTTCCTCGTAGCTCATGGGTCCCTCCACGAAAGGTGGTGCCGGGTCGGCCGCCGTCGTGTGCGAGTCACGATCACCCCGGAGCCGGCCCGCGTTGCCGGGCCATGCGTGATCTGCCCATGGCCGACGAGCGGGGGGCAGAATGTGCTTCTGCACTCAAGGTGATCGGGGGATCTGAATGGCGGGATTGACGCAGCGCACGCGACGAGGTCAAGGTCTGTGGCTGACTCTGGTGGGAAGCGCGTCGGTCGCTCTCGCCCTCACATCTGCGGCGCAGAGCCAGGGGAGAATAGGCGTCGCTGAGCTGCTGCCGGGCATCGTCTGGATATCTACGACTCCTGGCGTCCTGGCCCTGGCCCAGTCCTTGCTTCTGCGCAGGGGGCACCTTGATCCGGCGATGATCGGGGTGGCCGCGCTCAGCGTGGCCTTGATCGGCATGAACGGCGATGAAGGCAACGGGCGCCTGTTGCTCGGGGTACTTCTCGCGCTCGTCGTGGCCGTCCCCTTCGCCCTGCTCAGCAGCTACCTGACACTGACTGCGGGGCGGGGATACACGGTGGTCTCCGCGGTAGCCGTTCTCCTCGGTGCGGACAAGCTCGCTCCACTGATTGGGGTTGATGAGTTCACAGGTGTCTCCGCACCGCTCATCCGGGCCATGAGCGGGAGAGAACTCTGGCTGCCGACGACGGCCTGGGTTGCTGCAGCCGTGTTCGTTCTGGTGGGAGTCGTCCGACCGGTTCAGGAGGTCCGACTACGCGAAGGGAACGCTTCCGGTTGGGTGCGGCCTGCTCTTCTGGTCTTCGTTCCCGCGTTCCTGCTGTCCGTACTCGCCGGACTGCTGGACACGGCCAACATACAAGCGGTTGATCCTGGAGGGATGAGCGCCGAGATGGCCGCTTGTCTGCTCGTCCTGACCGCCGGCGGCTGCAGCTTGAGCACCGGCGAGGCCAATGTCATCGACGTCGCGGTGGGTGCCCTGTTCCTCGGCGCATTCGACACACTCCTCCACGTCATGATGCTGCCGGCCAGACAAGACCTCCTGCTGATCACAGCAGCCGCGGCCCTGTTCGCCCTCATCGACCTGGCACGCCTGCGCCCCGTTCCGGACGACGATCCCACACCGGATCCCCCGTCAGATCCAGCACCACCATCCCAAGCGGGCAACAACGGCCCGACCCTGCCAGCCAGTTAAGGGGCATCGTCTCTCGATGCATTGCCGCGGGGCACATGCTGAACGGCCCCTGTGACTGTCGGTGATGGCCGCCGCGGCACTGCTCGTTCGCTCAGAGGCTGCCCGCGATGCGGATCAGCCCGTCCCATTGCCCTTGGCGGCCTCGACGAGGGCCGGGTCGACTCCGCGCAAACCGACGGCCGCGTTACGGACCACTGGCAGCAGTCCGTACAGCGGCAGCGCGATGACGGCCGGCGCGACGCCGAGGCCGACGACCGGGACGAGCAGGCCGAGGAGAGCCAGGGAGAGGACGGTGAGGATGCTCGCGGTCAGGGTTATCGCGAGGTTTCCCGCCCACTCGGTGCGGCAGGTGAGGACGCCGAGCAAGACCCCGAGCAAGACCCCGAGTACCGTGGCGACAACCGTGCACGGGAAGACGGCGCTGGCGGAGCGGAACTCGCGTGGACGCGCCTCCGGATGTGTGACCCGCTCGATCGCGCCATCAGCGCAGTCCGGCGAACAGATCGTTCTCGGGCACGGCCGCGCCGGTGGCGTCCTTGACACGTACGAAGGTCTCCATGCTCATCAACTCGCCGAACCTCTCCTTGCCCATCTTGAGAAAGAAGATGTTCTCGCCCTGACTGGCGTGCGCGGCCAGGGCATCGAACTTCTGACCGCTGAATGCGGTGGTGTCCACCCACGTGGTGATCTCATCGTCGGGGAGGCCGATCTCGGCTATCGCGGCGGCCTCGGCAGGATCCGGCTCCGGCATGTCCTCATGGAACTCGCGCATGGTCTCCCCGAACCGCTGCATCATCGAGCGGGGCATCGTCGTCCAGTACACCTTCGGTGTCAGCGCGGTCATCTCCAGCGCCGCCATCGTGATGCGGTGGGCCTGGATGTGGTCGGGGTGGCCGTAGAAGCCGTTCTCGTCGTAGGTGACGACCACATCGGGTCGGTAGTGCCGCATGAGTTCGGCAAGTCGGGCAGCGCCTTCCTCCACGGGGGTCTGCCAGAAGGATCCGGGGGCGTCGTTGCTCGGCCAGCCGATCATCCCGGAGTCGGCATAGTCCAGCATCTCCAGATCGCTGACTTTCAGGACGTCACAGGCCGCCTTGAGTTCTTGACGGCGCATCAAGGCGACGGCCGCCGGATCGTGCCCGGGATCGCCCGGCTTGACACCCCCCGGTCCATCACCGCAACCGCCGTCGGTACACGTCACGAGAACCGTGCGGATGCCCTCCGCCGCGTACCGCGCGAGAACCCCTCCGGTTCCGGTGGCCTCGTCGTCGGGGTGGGCGTGTACTGCCATGAGCGTCAAGGGGCGGTCAGTCATGGAACATTCCTCCAGCAGAAATACGTCTTGGTCCGAGCGCGCGGCGGGCGTACCGCAATCCTGGGGCCAGGATCCTGGTGGGGCGGACGACCTCCTGGTCTCCGTGCTCCCCGCCCGTGCGGCGCCGGTCCCTCGGTCGATGCAACCGTGCCGACCGGCCCGGTTGTTCCCGGCGCGGCGGTGGCCTTCCAGTCGCCAGCGTTTCCACGCACACGAGGTACAGGTGCGACCTGCCGTCCTGTGCAACTGCGTCTGGCGTGTGGCGGGTTGCTGACCAGCGCGGTTGCCAGGGCGTTGGGGACTGACTGTGGCCAGCGTTCTGACTGTGGCCAGCGTTCTCCAACGAGCTGGCTTTCGCGGAAGTCTCGTTCGCGATGGAAGACTGGAGCGCCGCCAAAATCGCCAACGGTTCCGCCGGAGATCGCCGTTCTCCATGGTGCTGCGAGGTGAAAAAGCCCCGAACTCGCCCTCGCCACCTCGGATCTGCACGTGGTGATGTGCTGTGCAATGTGCACCTTTACCTGTACGCGGGTGTTGAGCTGCTGGACTGTTGATGGGAAGTCGAACCCCGCGTTGCTCATCCCGCGCCAGGAGTGAGCTGGCAAGCAGCCAGCCCTCGGTGGGTGCACGCCCCCGAAGCTGCCACCTGCTCCACATCGTCCCAGTCGGCTGGACTGCTCGGTCCAGCAGATCGATCTCCCCATTCGTACGCTGGATACGGACATCGACCTCGCGGATCTCCCGGGCGAGTGCATCCGCCTACCGCGCAGTCCGGCGACCGGAAGCGGTCAAAGCATCATCAACCCTGGGGTTCGTGGACCGGCTCCCCAGTCTGCTGCTGGGTGGACTGGGCCAGGGCTTCCAGCTCCCGGTGCTGCGGCGGATCGTGGCTCCGGCGGACCGGGCGGGGGTGGGCAGCGGGGGGATGGTGACCGCGCAGCCCCTCGCTGGCCGTGGGGGTGGCAAGGCTCGGCACGCTCTTCCTGCCGGTGTCGCCAGGGCTGGGCACGGGGAACGCGCTGGTGGTGACGCTGCCGGTGCAGCTCGGGGTGGTGGCGGTGACGGGACTGCTGAATCTGCGGCTGCCCCGGGTGGTCGGCCGAGAGCTGAGCGGGACCGGCCGCGCCCGGTACGGCAGCAGGGCCCCGGTACGGCAACAGAGCCCCGATACGGCAGCAGGGCCCGGACAGCGCGTCGCGGCCCGGGCCCTGCCCCGTGTAGTGCCGCCCTGCGGCGGCGGTACGTCAGCTCTGTGCAGTGTCGTCGCCCGTCTGCCCGGTGCCCTCAGCTGCGCCTGTCTTCTCGCGCATCTTGCGCACCAGCTCCGCCCTCTGGTCGGCGGCACTCTGGCGGTCGAGGTTGCGGTGCGGACCGTTGTTCTGCCGTTCGGCGCGGGACAGCTTCTTGCGCTGGCCGCCGCCCATGCCCACGGGGTTGTTGATGTTCTTGCTCACGGGTTCTCCCGGAATGATGTGAAGTGATCTACGGATTCATCGGTGGGGGACGGGCGCGGCGACGTCGAAGGACGTCCGCAGGCGCCCGTCACGCTCTCACTCGTGAATCGGTGTCTGGAAGAACATGACAAAGACATTACCTGGTTCCGTCGGCCCCGCGTACCAAGTTTTTCGCCGCCCCTGGCGGCACTCCCCGCGTCCGCAGCCGGCGCCCGGGTCGGATACGCCCGGGTATCCACCAAGGGCCAGCTGCTCGACCGGCAGATCGCTGCCTTGGAGGCTGCCGGATGTGCGCGGAGCTTCGCCGACAAGAAGTCCAGCAAGAACGCGGAGCGCGAGGAGCTGTGGGCCGCGCTGGGCTACCTGCGCCCCGGGGGCACCCGTGCGCCGACCGGACCGAATCCTCCAGGAAAGCGAATCGCTCGGGGGCGCTGCTTGTTGAGGGGGTCTTTACGACTCCTACCAAAAGGAGGTTTCTGGACCTCCGCAATGACGAGTGGCGACGTGTCAGTTCTCGTTGATGCTGGCCGAAGGCGGTGGGAGCTATTCGAGATGAGGAAGACCGCTGCCAGACCGTGGCCGTCCCGCCGATCCGCGGCAAGCGCGGCCAGCCACTGCACCGCCCCCAGCACTTGTACGCCGACCGCGGCCATGACCACGAGGTCTACCGGGACCAGGTCCGCCGGTTCCAGCTCACCCCGCACATCGCCCGGAGCGGCACGGGCACGGCTCCGGTCCGGGTGTGTACCGCTGGGTCGTGGAAGGAGCGATCGCGCTGCTGCACTGGTTCGGCCGCCTGCGTACCCGCTGGGAGATCCGCGACGACATCCACCACGCCGTTCGTCACCCTCGGCTGCGCTGTCATCTGCTGGCGACGACTGCGCACCGTACCTTGTCGAGAGTAAGGGCGGGCGAATCAGCCCAGGGGATGGTCTGCTCGATGATCCAGAGCGCATCCGTAGCATTCGGGCCCGCGCAGCCTCACATCCGGGATCTCAGCACGTCGACCTCACAGCCCGGCGCGAACGGGTCGAAGCCGTGCTCGATCAGCCAGCGAACTGCCAGCAGGCTTCGTAACGACCACCACGCGTGGATCACGTCGAGGTCGATGTCGGTGCCATAGCCGGCGAGGACGTCGTCGAGGTGCTCCTCGTGTCCGAGCGTGAAGGTGGCGAGGTCGTACAGGGCATCACCCTGGCCCGCCTCGGACCAGTCGATGACGCCCGTGACCTCGTCGCCGTCGACGAAGACGTGCGCGATCTGCAGGTCGCCGTGCGTGAACGCCGGAGTCCACGGCCGGAGTGCGGCCTCGGCGACTTGGCGGTTGTGGGTGACCAGGTCAGCGGGCAGGAGGCCGTTCGTCACGAGCAACTCGCACTCGTCGTCGAGTTCCGCCGCCAGCGCACCGATGCTCCGGCCGGCCCGGCCGGGCCAGGGCGGCAGCGGCGCGTCGTGCAGCTTCCGGATGGCGGCGCCCGCCGCGGCCCACGCCGCCGACGACCCGGTCGAGGGCCCGCCGAGGCGCCCAAGCGTCGTCCCCGGGAGTGCGGCGATCGCGAGCACGGGCGGCTTGCGCCACAGGACCTTCGGGGTCGGGACCGGCGCGAGGGACATTGCCTCGACCTCGACGTCGAGGCGCGCCTGATCGGCGTCCACCTTCAGGAACACGTCGCCGACGCGCAGGGTCGCGCGCTCGGAATGGGCGACAACGACTGTGACCTCATCCATGGGCGACCAGTATCCCGGGGAGGATCGCCGATGTCGCCAGGTTTGTCGCGTGCGATTACGCGGCTGACTGCGTCCCGATACCCGGCGGCCTGTGCGCGACACCGACCTCTGACCAGGTCAAATCCAGGACCTTTTTTGGAGTTCTTAGACCATGTAGGACACGGGCTTAGAACCCCTGACGGAATGACCTCAGACGTCATGAGTAGGCTCCCGCCATGACGCTCGCGTACTGGGAACGGCACCGCTTCGATGACCCGGCGGTGGCGGCCGACCGGGACGAACTGCTGAAGTCGGCTGACCAGGACCCGGACCCGTACGCCGCCTTCCTCAGGCTGCTGCGCTCCGGGCGGCGGGACGCGGTGTGCACGGCGCTGGAGTACTTCCACTACCAGGACCGGCAAGCCCGGTGGGGCTTCGGCAACCCACTGGACGAGTACGCCGCGGAGGCGCTGGAGCGCGCCCGGTGGGTGCTGCGCGGGACGCCGCTGCCGGAAGCACGAGGGCAGGACCGGGCCAGCGCGCTGTGGGCGATCCAGAACCACGCCGAGGCTGCGGACGCCCCACTGATCACCGCCGCGCTGCGCGCCGTGGACGGCGACGTTGTCGACGATGGCGCCGTGTCTGCTGCCGGGCAGTGCCTCTACGCCTCCGATGTCCCTGAGGACCCCGAACTTGTGGCCCAGCTCGGCGTGATGGCCCTGGACGAGGACCGCCCTCTGCGAGTACGTGCGGCGTGCGCAAGGGCGCTGGCCTCGGCGGAGTCTGACCAGGCCGCCGAACTCGCGGTACGGCTGACCGACCTCGCGGAACTTGAGCTCCAGCTGGCCGGCGCCCTTGTCCTCACCGCCCATCTCGACACGCATCGCCCCCTTCTCGAACGCCTGGTGGCTACCTGGCCCGCCAACGCCCCTGATGCGAACGACATCCGCGATGCCTTGGAGGAGGACGAGGATGACGCGTGACGGGCTCCGGCGAGTCGTGGGCCGACCTGATGCGTGACTGTGCCCGCCGGGGCATGCGCGCCCCGGTGCTCGCGGTCGGCGACGGTGCCCTGGGCTTCTGGAGGGCGCTGTCCGAGGTGTTCCCCGAAACCCGCGAGCAAAGGTGCTGGGTCCACAAAACGGCCGATGTCCCGGACGCCAGGCCGAAGTCCGCGCAGCCCGGCGCGAAGAAGGCCCTCCAGGACATCTACCACGCCGAGGACCGCACCCACGCGGTCCAGGCGATCAAGACGTTCGCCCAGCTCTACGGTGCGAAGTTCCCCAAGGCCGTCAAGAAAATCACCGACGACCAGGACCAGCTGTCGGCGTTCTACCACTTCCCGGCCGAGCACTGGATCGACCTGCGCACCACGAATCCCATCGAGTCGACCGTCTCCACCGTCCGGCTACGGACCAAGGTCACCCGCGGCGCCGGCTCCCGCACCGCCGCCCTGGCCATGGTCTTCACACTCGTCGAGTCCGCCCAACAGCGGTGGCGGGCCGTGAACGCGCCCCACCTCGTCGCTCTGGTCCGCGCCGGAGCCCGCTTCGAACGCGGCCAGCTCGTCGACCGCCCCGAGGCGGTCGCGGCGTGAGCACCCTCGCGGCCAAGGCCATCAGCACCAGGCGGCTGGACCTGCTGCCACTGCACGTCGAGCACGCCGAGGAGATGGCCGCAGTGCTGTCCGACCCAGCCCTGCACGCTTTCACCGGCGGCGCCCCGGACACCCCACAAGCCCTGCGCTCGCGCTACCAGCGCATGACCGCAGGCTCTCCCGATCCGGCCGTCCGCTGGCTGAACTGGGTGATCCGGCTGCGTGACGAGTCCTGCCTGACGGGCACCGTCCAGGCGACGGTCAGCCCCTCCGGCCACGGCCCCATCGCCGAGATCGCCTGGGTGGTGGGGACTCCGTGGCAGGGAAGAGGCATCGCCACCGAAGCAGCCCGAGGACTCGTCGGCTGGCTCAGCCGGCAGCCGGTGCACATCGTCATCGCCCACATCCACCCAGAACATCGGGCATCCGCCGCCGTCGCCACCGCCGCCGGGCTCACCCCCACCGACGAATGGCACGACGGCGAGATCCGATGGCACCGGAGCATCAGACGATGACTTCGCCGATCCACAGATCTTGACCATTCCTCCTCCGGAGCTTCTCGGCGATCACTGCTTCACCGGCGCCAAGTGTTGCTGTCCGGCGCCAGCGAGAACCTCGGTGGGGTCGTCGGCAGGGCGCTGCGGGTAGCCGTGGGGGCTGTCGATGGCCCGTCGCATCGCGGCGTGCCGAGGGCAGTAGGGGACCGGCTCTCGACAAGGGCAAGTCGGTGCAGTACGGCGATGTTCACGGCTCAGGTCCGTCCACTGTGCCAGCGGACGGCGACGGCACCGGCGAAGTCGCCCGCGTGGGCGAATCCTCCGAGCACCACCAGGTCGCCGTCCTCGACCTGTCGGAAGCTGATCGCGCGGTCCAGGGTGATCGGGATCGCCGCGCCGAAGAGGTTTCCGTACTCGTCGAAGGTGTGCAGGTGGCGTTCGGCCGGCAGTCGCAGCGCTTCCCGCCAGTTCCGTAGAAAGGTGCGGTTGGGCTGGTTGGTGATGAGGGCGTCGATGTCGGTGGTCGCCACGCCGAGCCGCCGGCACAGGTCCTCGACCACCTCGGGGACGAGGCGGTTCCCGCGCGCCAGGACCTTGGCGACGCCGGCGTCGGTGAACCCGATCCGCGGCTGGGACTCTCCCGGTTCCCAGTACTTGCGGCCGTCGTCGAGGGCTACGGTCATGTCCCCGGCGTACTCGGCGATGTGCCGGGTCGCCACGTCGAGGACCGGCGCGTCGGACGACGTCGTCACGTACCCCACACCGCAGCCGTCGCCCGGGATCGCGGCCTGGGCGAGCCGGCGCACCTGGGACTGGGTGAACCACTGACCCGCGGCACTTTGGGCATTGCAGATCAGGGCGCTCCTCGCGTCGGTGGTGGCGAGGATGTGCCGGGCCAGTTTCAGCATGTACACGAAGGAGGCGCAGCCCGCGTTGGCCACGTCGACGAGCCACTCCGGGTTCAGGCCCAGTCGGCGCGCCACTTCGGTGCCTGCGCCCACGAACGGCAGGTCCGGCAACTGGCTGTGCACCAACAGCACGTCGACGCCTCGGATCTCGTCCCTGCCGTGTCGTTCGATCAGAGGCTGTACGGCGCGTTCGACCATGTCCGCGTTCGTCTCGTCGGCAGCCACGTGGTGCCGTAATGGCGGGACCCTGAACATCGGGTGGTCGCGCAGCTTGTCCTCGGCCCCGGGATGCTCGGTGTAGAACTCCGCGGGAACCGGCTCGCCGGGGAGGTAGCTCGCGACGTCGGTGAGGCTGACCGTCGTCACCGCGCCACCGCCCTCGACGGCGCCGCGCTGACCGGCAGGCCGTTGCGGTGGCGGTGTTCCAGGATCGCCTTGAGGTTGTGCATCTCCACGGTGTGCCCCGCGTAGAAGAGGTCCCAGTAGTCGCCCACCCAGGGCCGGTCCGGGCGGGGCGCCCTCTCGGGATGGGGGTTGGCGTCGTAGTAGGGGTGCCGGCAATTGGTCCATGTGATCACCGAACCCGGCTTGTCCAGCACCAGCTGCGCCGGGACGACGCGCATCAGGTAGATCATCCACAGCTTCTCGCCCTGGTCCCAGGAGCAGTGGTAGTCCACGGTCATGGCGTCGGGGTGGGCGACCACCTCGCAGTAGATCCTGGTGTCGTCCTCCAGCCGGTCGTGGCCGACCCACAGCCCCGGTGTGCCGGAGGGCGCGAAGTCCCGCAGGCTACAGGTCCATTCCTCCAGGTGGTGCCCCTGGCGCAGGTAGTCGTAGGCCGCCTCCGGGGGGCAGTCGACGTACTCGTGGAGGGTGCAGTACTGCCCGTAGACCTGATGGTGGGGGTAGACGGCGTGGGTGAGCTCCATGCAGTGGGCGGTCAGTTCCTCCTTGCCGGCGTTCTCGATCCGGAGCAGGCCGGGGATGTCAGCCAACCTGGACGACTCCTCGTTCATCCGAACTCTCCTTTTTCGTCGTGTCGTTGGGGTGCGTGGTGACGCCGGCCCTGTCGGTACGGGCCCGGAAGGGGAGGAACGGCGGGACCTCCCGTGGGTCGCAGTCCACCGCGACGAACGCGGGGCCGCTGCCCGCATTGCCGCGCAGCAGTGCCGCGCGCAGCTGCGCCACGTCGTCGGCCCCCGTGGCGTCGAGGGAGGGGAAGGCGGCGGCCACTCCGGCGGCGAGGTCGGTCCGGGCGAACGAGTCGTCGGTGCGGACACCGCCCTGGAAGAACTCCTCGCGCAGCGCGCACATGGCGTGGGCGTTGTTGTTGAAGATCACGAAGGTCACGGGTGCCGCGTACTCCACGGCGGTGTGCACTTCCATACCGTGCATGAAGAAGGCCCCGTCCCCGGCGAGGACGTAGGTGCGTCGGCCGGTGGCGAGCGCGGCACCGATGCCGGCACCGAAGGTGTAGCCCATGCCGCCCATGCCGACGGCCACCACGAAGCGGCCGCGGCGCGGTGCCGGCAGCAGGTGGACGGCGCTGGCCCCCGCGTTGCCGGCGTCCACGAAGACGTGTGCGTCCTGGGGGAGAGCCGCCTCCACCGCGGCCACCGCCTGAAGGTGGGGGAGGGTCCGCCCAAGGGCATGGGGAGGCGGGCTCGGCGCGAGGGTGGGACGAGGGCCGGCGTGCCGGGGACAGGGACGGGGGAGGGCCGGCAGGCGGGCGGTCACCGCGAGCAGCGCCTCCCGCAGGTCCCCGCCCAGCGCGGTGCCTGCCACGAAGGGCGGTTCCGGACCGACGCAGAGGACATCGGTCGCGGCCAGGGCCCGGTCGAGGCCGCCGCGTGCCAGCAGCGGCAGCCGGGTACCGACCAGCAGGCACACGTCGGCCCGTCGCAGACAGTCTTCGACGTTGTCGTGGCCCATCACCCCGGCCACGCCTGCGAAGCGGGGATCGCGGTTGTCGAAGACGTCCTTGGCGTCCGGGGTGACCGCCACCCAGGCCCCGAGGCGACCTGCCAGTTCGGCCAGCTCGGTACGCGCGTCGGCGGCGGCGACGTCCTCACCGGCGATGACGAGGACGCGGCCGGCCGCACGAAGGGTCTCCGACACGGTGGTGAGGGTGGCTTCGTCGAGCCGCGCCGCCGATGCCGTCGGCGCAGGCACGCGCGGGGTCGGGGCCGCGCCGCGGCCGGGCACCCGGATCCGTGCCTGCTGCACGTCCTTGGGCAGCAAAAGTACGGCCGGCCCGCGTGGGTTCGCCCGAGCCGCCGCCACTGCCTGGGGCAGCAACTCCATGAGCGAGTCCGCGTCATCCACCCGGGCGCAGAACCGGGAGATGGGGGCGAAAACCTCCCGGGCGTCGAAGGAGCCCGCCTTGCCGCTGGAGTCCTGGAACGCCCCGTGGCCTTCCTGGCCGGTCGGCGGCTGACCCACCAGGGCCAGCACCGGCACCCGCGAGGCATGGGCCTCCGCCAGGCCCGGTACGAGATTCATCGCCCCACCGCCCGAGGTGGCGGCGACGACGCCGAGGCGCCCGGTGGTGCGTGCGTACCCGTCGGCCATGGTGACGGCGGAGAACTCGTGCTTGGCGACGATGCCGCGGACGGCACCGCTGCGGTGCACGGCGTCGTACAGGTCCTCGATGTTCGCGCCGCCGACGCCGAAGACGTGGGAGACGCCGGCCCCGGCGAGTTCCGCGACCAGATGGTCGACCAGGCGTGCCGTTTCCGCGTCGCGCAGGTGGGAGGTCGTGCCGGTCATAAGGGGTTCCTGTCCCTCTCGTGGTGCCGGTCGACGAGGCCGGCCGGCGAGATGACCTGAAAGCGGTGTCGGTATTCCTTGGGGGTGAGCCCCAGGGTTCGTGCGAAGGAGCGGAAGAAGGTCTCGGGGGCGGCAAATCCACAGCGGCCGGCTACCTGACTGATCGTCAGCTCGGTGGTCTCCAGTAGCTCGCGCGCCCGGGCGATGCGGGTCCGCTCGACGTAGTGACCGGGTGTCGTGCCCACCTCGCGCCGGAAGACACGGGCGAAGTTGCGCTCACTCATGTTGGCGTGCCGGGCGATCTCGGCCACGGGCAGCGGGTTGTGCAGGTTGCCCAGAATCCACTCCTGCGCTGCCCTGATCGGCGGGTGATCGGCCAACTGGGCATCGAGGACGGCGCTGTACTGGGACTGCCCTCCGTGCCGCTTGAGGAACAGCACCAGAAACCGTGCCGTCTCCAGGGCGAGGGCCGCCCCGTGATCGGCCTCCACCAGAGCCAGCGCCATGTCGATGCCCGTCGACACGCCCGCGGAGGTCACGAAGGGGCCGTCCCAGACGAAGATCGGCTCGGCGTCCACCGTCACCTCCGGATAGCGGCCCGCCATCGCTTCGCTGTACGCCCAGTGGGTGGTGGCCCGCCTGCCGTCGAGGAGTCCCGCCTCCGCCAGCAGAAAGGATCCGCCGCATACGGAGGCGACCCTGCGCGAACGTCCTGCCGCCCCACGGATCCAGGAGACCAGCACCCGGTTCCGCAGTGCGTTCTGGAGACTCCAGCCGCCCGGCACGAGGAGAGTGTCGATCGGTCCCCGCCCCGCCTCCAGGGGCGCGGCTTCCACCACCACTCCTGAACTCGTGCGCACCAGTGGTGCGTCGGCGGAGACGAAGTCAACGCGGTAGCGGGCGCCCGACGGGTCGAGGAGCCGGTTGGCGGTATCGAACACTTCAATCGGTCCGGTGATGTCCAGGGCCATCGCCCCCGCGTACACCACCACTACAACACGTCGCTCCAACACAGTCGCAGTCTGTATTGGTCATCGCACTGGCTGCAATGACAGATTACTGACGTATCCGGCCAAAGAGCGGCCGACGGATCGGGGATAGGGGTACTGGCCAGGGAGTTCGTGTGCCTGGGCGGACGGCGCTGGGTGGGGCGGCTCACAGGGCGTTGGCGCAGTGGTACGGGGCAGCGACCCATTGCCGTGCCACCGGAATCTCCAGCTCGAAGTGGTGTGCCGCACGGGTGAGTTCCCCCTGACGGGCCCGCATTGGGCGTCAGCAGTGACCGTGGTGCTCGGCCGGCTCGCCCGGGCGGGTGCGCGACCTCCTCGCGCCCGACTACCGTCGCTTCCCGAACCCTGGCAGCCCGGCCGACCGAGCCCCGGCGACCTGACGAACGTGGGACGGAAGGCTTCAGTCCCTCCTCTGGCGGGGGCCACCCGCACCCGAATCACCCCGGGGAAGACATCCCCGTCAACTGCCCCGCACAGGAGGCCCTTTGGCAATCCGTCCCAGGCGCCTCACTCCTGCGGTTCGTGCGCCGCTGCCACGATCCTCTGCAGGGCCGCGGCGTGCCGCTGGAACGCCGACCGGCCGTGCGCGGTGAGCCGGACGTGGGTGTGCCGGCCCGTACGGTTCCGGGTCTTGCGCACCTCGACGTACCCGGCCTCCGCCAGCGAGGCGACCTGCTTGGACAAGGCCGAGTCGCTGGTCCTCACCTTGTCCCGTACGAAGCCGAACTCCACCCAGTCGGCCGGAGCCAGCAGCGCGACAACCGAGAGCCGGGCTGGTACGTGCAGGAACTCGTCGAAGTCCGGGTCCATCAGACGTGGCTGTTCCGGCGGGTGATGGCCTTCATGATCGGGCGGGTCGCATACCCGGCCACCAGGGTCGCAACGGCCGCGACGGCCCCGGCGATCATGCCAGGGTTCGGGAGCTTGAGCAGCCGGGCGCCGATCACCGCCGCCACGAGGATCACGGTGACAACGCCCCCCAGCCATAGGGAGAACGCCCACTCCGCGCCCGATGGCTTCCGGCGGACCGGGGCCCGCCGCTGATGCACGAACAGCATGCCTGCCATCAGCCCGCCGGCTGCCAGGAGGGTGAGGGTGCGCCAGGGGTTCGGTAGATCGACGGCCGCACTGAAGCTGAACACGGCCAGTGCGGTGACGAGCAGGTAGGGAAGCGAGGAGCCGTGGCGCACATACGCGTCACGGGTCTGCTCCTGGTGGTGGTGTATGGCGTCGAGCGCGGTCCGCGCGTCGTACGAGGTCATGAGTCCCCCTTGTGATGCTGGTCATCCGTGGTACTTGCCCATGGAGAAAGTACCACCTTCTTTCCTGATGGGAAAGAAGGTGGTGGCCGCGGGGGACCCGGCCGCTGACGGCGCTCAGGCGGCCCGCGGCCCGGGGGCGCAGTCGCATGAAGGAGACCGGGAGTTGCTCCACCAGCACCGCGTTGCGGGAAAGCGCCGAGCAAGCACGCGACGGCTGGCTTCCGGCCACACCGGCCCCCTGTGCGGTCATGAGCACGACAGCAACTGCGTGCCCGTGCCAGCCCGAGCAGGTCTCCTTCGACCGTCAACGACAGAGACACCGTCCGGCCTACCGGCGGGACCTCACGCCGTCTCGAACACCAGGTCGCGCAGCAACTCGCCGGTTCCCTTGGCGGCGCCGCAATGCCCGCAGTCCGTCGACTGATGCATGAACCGGCGGGCGCGGCCCCGCGGGTCATTGGAC